>QMNP01000330.1 GCA_003647825.1 Candidatus Cloacimonadota bacterium | reverse complement strand
TGGAATGTTTTAATTTTCTGACCTTTTGAATTGAAAATAATTAACTCTGCATCTTCAGCATCTTCAGGATTCAAAGAGAATGAGATGGTGGTTTCCGGATTGAAAGGATTAGGATAGTTGCCGATAAGTTCTGTTGTAGCAATGATGTTATTACCAGCTCCAGTTCCTTCATATGTGAATTCCAATGTAGCTAGATCAGAATATCCTGTATCATAAACTGCGACAACACCTGCTTCATAAACTGTACCGTTTATCAAGTCAGTGAACATCCATTCCAGATCAACTGTATTACCAAGAAGAACTCCATCCAAATAAACATCATAACCAGTAATCTCATCAACAATCGGAGCTTCCCAGGAGAAGAGTCCCGTTATCAAATCAACAGCCAGATTTGTAGGAGGTAATAATGGAACTCCGGCGATTCCAAAGAAATCGATAATACCACTAACTGCTTCATCCAGAGTGTTAGTTCCACCTAATCCAGTAATTTCAAATGAAGTACCAATAGTTTTGTATATTCCAGAATCATAAGCTATACCACAATCATAACCAACTGTTGTATTCGAGAAGATCGAAACTGCAGGTGCTACGGGCGCAAGGTGATCAATATAGTTGTTTTCTCCGGTGTATGACCAAGTCATACCATCAAAGAAATCTGCACCAGTAACAGTTGATAGATCAGCACTACCATCGACAAGACCAGTGATATTGAAATATGCATGAGCAGATGTTTGTGGATCATAAGCCCAGGTATCTCCACCTTCCATATAAACATTTCCACCATTATCCAGATAAGTTGCTAAAGGGCCAGCTTCTGTTGCAGTTAATACATAATTGTTGTCACTAACTCCTAATAATACAAACACAGCATCTGCTCTATCGTCCAGCTGGTAAACATTAATGTCATTTGTTACAAAAACATCACCCATAAAATAATAGCTTTCAATTGCAGCTTGCAGTGTTGCTCCAGTTGATGTTGGATCAAGATCCAAAATTACTACGTAATGATCATTGGGATTTACAACATAAGCAAAAAATGAGCTAACTGCATTGTAACCGGCGTGTTCTCCCATTACATCTATCTGAACATTTCCACCGTTACCAAAAGATGTGATGTTAAGGTCAGTTCCATCTAATTCAGCTTCTACAATAGTAGGATCACTGCTTTGAACAGTGAGTGTTGCTGCAACAGGATCACCTAAATAATAGAAGAAATCAGTCAAATCAAATGTAAGAGTTTCATTAAGCTCCATTTCCTGATTTGCAATGGGATTTGGTGCACTAAGTGGATAACCAACAATTGCAGCTTGGTGAATAGGGTAGTTTCCAACTGTACCGTCCATTTTCTGGATCATGGAAATTCCACGTACATTAGCAAGATCCCATCCTGGAGCAATTGCAAAAGTAGTTACAAATGTCTCTGTAGCACCTAAAGTTGTAAGAGCAAAATCAAATTCTTCATATCTTTGAACTGAACAAGAATAATCAGGTCCGTAATCATATGTTAAAAAAAACAATAGTTTATTTAGGTCGGTTGTTGTAACTGTACCGGTTACTTCTACATATGCAGTAAGTTCAAGATCGGTTCCTACAATGTTCATTTCCAGATCGATCAAGAAAGGACTATCAATATTTACGAAATTATCGTATTGAGTAGTATAAGCAGGCAGCATGTTTGTGCCACTGCCAATAACATCACTGGATCCCTGGAATTGAGCATGAGGAAGTCCTCCAACACCATACACTGCTTCTCTTTCTGAATATTGGGGACTGGGATGTTCACCATCACCTTCCCAAATCATTGGAACTACAAAATCAAAAGCATCATACAAATCACCTATGCCGGTACGGGCTTCGAGACAGTATCCTGACCATGTCTGGCTGAATACTTCGCCAACAACATACATCTGTGAAGCAAATACTGTCATTGTCATAATCATGATCAGAGCAACAAATAAACCTTTCTTCATCTCTTCTCCTATATCTTAAAAAACTCACATCTACAATTTTAAATTAAATCAATTATCTATTTTGATATTGTCAAATAGTTTTTGATATTAAGGAATGTATAGTTTAAATTATTAGCTATAAAAGGGATTTTCCAAAAAGTTATGTAGGAAATATCTTATCAGATTTTTTTTAATTCCGTATCGTAAGGAGTTCTTGTCATTGCTTCTTATTATAAAAAACGCCCGAATTTCTCGGGCGTTTCTTATGTTGATCTAAACCAATTATTTCATCAATATCATTTTTCGGGTATTGGTATATCTGGCACCTGCACGCATTTTATAGAAATAAACACCGCTGGAAACGGATCTGTTAGAATTGTCAGTGCCGTTCCAGGTTATAGAGTTAATGGATTGAAGTGTAGAAGAGTTTATGTGGAATGTTTTAATTTTCTGACCTTTTATATTGAAAATAATTAACTCTGCATCTTCAGCATCTTCAGGATTCAAAGAGAATGAGATAGTGGTTTCCGGATTGAAAGGATTCGGATAGTTGCCGGTAAGTTCTGTTGTAGCAATGATGTTATTACCAGCTCCAGTTCCTGTATATTCGAATTCAACTTCAACAATTTCTGATTCTCCAACATCATAAACGGCAGAGATACCAACGTTATAAACCACTCCATTTATCAAATTCTCCAGTTGGCAAAAAGTTTCAGAAATCATTCCAAGAAGAG
>QMNP01000329.1 GCA_003647825.1 Candidatus Cloacimonadota bacterium | reverse complement strand
TCTCGCTGTTGCTTACGAAGCAATCTCTATAAATAGTAATCAATTAGCAATATAGATTGCTTCAGCAGAAACTCTCTGATAGATGCTTCGCAAAGACAAAGTTTGTATTATGCAGAAGCCTTATAATTAGAATAGTAAGGAGGGATAAATGGGAAAAGAGTTTAATGCCTTACATAGACAAGAATTAAAGAGTAATGAGGGAGAGTTTTTGTATGAACTTCAACATTCGTACGAACTCTCTCCTCGATTAAGCGAGCAAATCCATTTGTAACAATAAATCCTGTTAGTAATGTTGATGAATTTTCTCCACTTTTAAATTTTCTTCACTCCCATTTTGGTTACCATCGATAGTTGTTTGCTGATCACCAGGAATGTTGATGATGGTTGAGAATAAAAGTGTTGAAATTAAGAGAATAAAATTGGGATAACTGTTTTTCCCGAAAACATACGGGATTTCATTTCATTCAACATTTTTCTCTCCCTTTTTTACCCCCACTAACTCCCCCTAAATAGGGGGAGAATCAAAGAGGGGGTGAAAAATCACTTCATAAGGATCATTTTCTTAGTTTGCTCGAAATTCCCTGATTTCAATTTATAAAAGTAAATTCCTGATGAAACAAATTTTCCACTATCATCGGTTCCGTTCCAGACTATGGAGTGCTGACCGGCTGAAAGCTGCTCACTGACAAGCTGTTTTACTTTCTGTCCTTTAAGATTGTATATAACAAGCTTTGCGTTCTTAGCGTTCTTTGCGGTGAGAGAAAAAGTAATCGTCGTCGTTGGATTGAATGGATTAGGATAGTTGTATAGTTTTATGCTTGCAGTAAGTAATTCACCATTGGTATTTACAGGTGTAGATACGAATACCGTCCAGGTTTGTTCATTTCCATTATCTGCTGTTACGACATATTCAACAGGATTAGTAAAATCTTGTGGTATTCCACTTTCGGGATAAATTGTGGCCAGATCAGATATCTCAATTGTTGGAATAAGAGCAGATAAATTTGTACCTGAAGGGACTTCAACATTAACTGTATGGTTATATATATTAATCTCAGTTTCCCCTATTTGTTCAGGTATTGTGAATGAAATTATGTCATTATCTCCTATGCCGGGATTATATTCACCTGGAAGAAGAATTGAATCAATCCAGGCACAATCCAGCAAAGCCGTTCCCGTAGAATCTTTGTGATAGCCCCAGGTTAAAAGATGTTCTCCAGCTGTAATATCGAATGAAACTGTATTCCAGCCGGTATCCCCCGACCAGCCATAAGTCATCCAGGCACCGTCGATCTTAAAATAAAGAATATCCCATTGATTCTCAGATGAAACTTTATAGGCAAAACTTACAACACCATCTTCCGCTACATCAATAGTAAGATCCAATCGAGATTCCTGACTATGATCAATTGTTCCCGATCTAGCAGAAAAAGTTCCAGTATAGGAAATACTGTCTTCTATGATCCAATTAGCATAACCACTAAATTGCCAGTCGTTAAAAGAGAAATCACCCGTCTCAAAATCATCATACGTATCACCATTATTAAAGATGCTAAAGTTATTATCAATTCTTACAGCAGCTGGTTCTGCAGAAATGGAAATATCTGCCATTCCCTGAATATTTCCGCGAGTTACTACCAGGATTGAGTCTTCGATAATTTCGGTATTAACAGCATTCTCATTTGAATTAGAAGATATCGAATAAACCGGATTTATTCCATTCACCGATAAAAATACTTCATTCAAATTGAAATATATTAAATTCTGCTGCATAAATTGACTTTCAACGGGATTCATTAAAGTTATTCCCTGCAAGCTGCCTATTGATTGCTCTACCCAGAAGCTGATCAGCGGAGCTTGAACAATATCGGTTAATTGTGTTATCAAGGTCATATTGCCACCAATGAAATTAAATGTTTCAGCATAATCCGAGAAATATGCACCCAATTGTTCACTGGAAGATAATGGATATGATACACCTTGAACCTGCGTGAAGTCATAGAGCGAGTCAATTATTGAAAAGTTTGTACATGCTCCTACAATATATACTTCATCTGTTTGCAGATATTCCTGCCATACCGTTTCTAATTCACCAGCCTCCGGCCGATCGCACATGTTACCTCATGAGTAGGAAATATCAAAAAAATAGATAACTACAGCTTTTTCTGCTGCTATCAGATCGGCGATGCTGTGCTGAGTGAATGTAGGCTGACCTCCAGCATCCCACACAATATCTTCAAAAACAATATCTGCAACAACCTCACCAGGTTGATATTGTGCCAATAGTGAACTGAGAGTTAATATTAAAAAAAATAATATCAATTTCTTTCTCATTACAAGATTCTCCTTTTATTTTAATAAAATCATCTTTCTACTTTCAATATATTTGTCACTAATAAATTTGTAAAGATAAACTCCCGAAGGAACTGGTTGATTATTGTCATCGGTTCCCAGACTGTGAGAAAATGTAAATATTGGGGAGCATCAACATAACTGTGTCTGTTAACGCACCTAATGAATCCGAATTTGGATAATGGAACAGGGTTTCGTAGTAAAATTACGTTCCCAAAGAGGACTTTGGGAACGAGAATTGAAAGAGAATTGAAGAGGACTTTGGGAACGAGAATTGAAAGAGAATTGAAGAGGACTTTGGGAACGAGAATTGAAAGAGAATTGAAGAGGACTTTGGGAACGAGAATTGAAAGAGAATT
>QMNP01000328.1 GCA_003647825.1 Candidatus Cloacimonadota bacterium | reverse complement strand
TTCTCGCTGTTGCTTACGAAGCAATCTCTATAAATAGTAATCAACTAACAATATAGATTGCTTCAGCAGAAACTCTCTGATAGATGCTTCGCAAAGACAAAGTTTGTATTATGCAGAAGGCTTTTCAGCTGATATAAAATATGGAGGAGAGATGAGAAATTTCAATTTGTTAATCTCGCTATTAATAGTTTTTCTTAGTTTAATGTTTTACGGTTGTGGATCAGATCCAGCTTCCAACAACGATCCCGGAACTGTTGAAGGTACAGTTGAAGATCACCTTTCGGGAATATTATTACATGATATTCAAATAAGCAATGGCGATGAAGTTCTTGCCACAACAAATTCTTCAGGAGATTTTTCCTTTCAGATTGAAAAAGGAACTTATGATCTACATTTTAGCGGAAATGGATACATTACACATATAGAACAAAACGTTGAAGTAAAAGCTGGTAAAATAACAGAATTAGAAATTTTTCTGGATAAAATTGAAACATATGAAATCTCAACTGATGTAAGCCCCAATGGTGCAACCTGGAATAATGATAGGATCTACCACATCAACGATGATATAAATATTTTAGGTCCTTTAACGATTACGGAAGGAACAATAATTAAGTTTAAAGATGGTGTTGGCTGGAATGTAGATGGTGAAAGTGGTGGAGAGATCATCGCCATGGGAACTGGCCTTGAACCAATAATATTTACTTCCTGGCATGATGACGTTCCTGGTGGTGATTCCAATGGAAATCAAAATGCAACCAGTCCTGATCGCGGAGATTGGGAGAATATCAAGATCAATGGTGCTGATAACAATTCTGTTTTCGAATATTGTAAATTTTATTATGGCGGGAGCGAAGAAGACTGTGTGCTCTATGTGGATAACGGTGCAAATATTTCTATAACAGACTGTGTGCTATCAATGAACAAAGGTGATAATGGTGCTTTGAATGCTTCCAAAGCTGGATCGGAAACTGTAATTCAGAATAATACATTTTTTGGAAATGTATGGCCACTTAATATCAACATGAATATCGGCTTGGATAGCACAAATCTTTTTACAAATCCTCAAAACAGATCTTATGGAAATGATTTTGATGGAATCCTGGTAAATAATTCAATAATGGATGGTAATATAAACTGGAGCGAAAATGAAATAGCTTTTGTTCTGAGTGAAGCAGATTACATTATTCCAGCAGGAAATACTCTTACAATTGGTCCTGGTGTTAGCGTTAAAATGATGGATGATGTAAGCTGGCAAGTTGATGGAACACTTACTGTTAATGGAACAGAGACTGCACCTGTAAATATTACTTCCTATAAAGATGATGACGTTTGGGGAGATACTAATGGTGATGGTGAAGCAACTTCTGCGGCAGTTGGAGACTGGGATTTTATAAAGATCAGCGGAGATGGAAATGATTCCTCATTTGAGTACTGCAACTTCTATTATGGTGGTGGAGATGTTTTCAGCGATTATACATTGTATCTTGGTTCAGGAACAGATGTAAGTATAACTCATTGCGAATTTGTGAATAATATTGGTTTGAATATAGCTGTTCTGGATGCCGGTGAAGCCGGCTCCGGTACGATAATTAGAAACAACACTTTCTATTTAAATCAAAAGCCTTTGTTAATAAACGGTTCGTTCAGTATAGATAATTCGAATAATTTTATAGATATCAGTACATCGAATTATTACACAAATGAATTTAATGCCATCTTTGTAAAAGAAGAGAGCCAGATCGAAGGTGATATCTTTTGGGAAGAAGGTGAGCTATCTTTTGTAATGATGTCTAACTTATTCATTAATGAGGATAATAGTCTTTCATTATCTCAGAATATAACACTCAAATTTATGGAAGGCTCTTTGGACTATTATGGAGATAATTTATTTAATTATGATGCTACAGGTGTATATTTTACTTCTTGGCTCGACGATGATCATGGTGGAGATTCAAATGGTGATGGATCAGCATCATCTCCGGCAATTGGTGACTGGCTGGGAATAAGAAATAAAAGCACCGCTCCGGATACCTGGGAAGATTGGGGAAATATACTTTATTCAGAGTATTAATCAAAATATAGATTGCAAAAAGGAGCTGTCATAGACTGCTCCTTTTTTTTAAAAATTGAATTATGCTATTTTTTGAAAATCTCTTTCAATTGATCCAGAGCTTTCTTAAGCAGTTTTCTTGAACATCCAATGTTAAGGCGCATAAAGCCATAGCCGCCTGAACCAAATACAGTCCCATCATTCATGCCTAATCCGGCTTTATTCACGAACAGACCTATTAATTCTTTCTGTCTTAATTTAAGTTCCCGACAATCCAACCACATCAAGTATGTACCTTCGAGTTCAATTGCTTTTATCTGCGGTATGTTGTTTTCTAAATATTTTTGAACGAATTTGTAGTTTTTCCATAAATAATCTAATAGTTGTTCCAGCCATTCTTCTCCATCTTTATAAGCAGCGATAAAGGCATCAATACCAAAATTATTTATCAAGTGTAAACCGAGTTTATCCATGAATTCCTGATAATTTTTTCGAATATCTTCATTGGGAATAATGATGGAGCAAGTTGATAAACCTGCTACATTAAAGGTTTTACTGGGAGCATACATCGAAATAGTTATATCCTGAATTTCAGCTGATAAACTAGATATGGGAATATGCTTGTTATTATTCAAGATCAGGTCGGCATGAATTTCATCGGAGATAAG
>QMNP01000327.1 GCA_003647825.1 Candidatus Cloacimonadota bacterium | reverse complement strand
ATTTACCTCGTTACGAAGTTTATCTTCGTAACGTATATAGATAGTTTCCGAGATACCCCTGAGTTAAATATATTGTAGGTTCCCAAGACAAACTTGGGAACCAGATTCAAAAAATATGATCCTGATCAAATAATAACAAACCTTGCGAAGGTTATTTAAACTTGCCGCAGAAATCGACCTTCGCAAGGCTATTTATTTTTTACATATTTACCTCGTTACGAAGTTTGCCTTCGTAACACACATAGATAGTTTCCGAGATACCCCTGAGTTAAATATATTGTAGGTTCCCAAGACAAACTTGGGAACCAGATGCAATAAAGATGACCCTGATCTAATAATGTCAAACCTTGCGAAGGTTTTCGAACTTGCTGCAGAAATCGACCTTCGCAAGGCTATTGTATTTTTTACATATTTACCCCGTTACGAAGTTTATCTTCGTAACGTATATAGATAGTTTCCGAGATACCCCTGAGTTCAATATATTGTAGGTTTCCACTTCCGAGGGAATGACACGAATTATTTGACAGTAAGTAATCTATAATTTCTCTATATCTCATGATTAAAATAAAATTCTTCAGTTTGATCCGAATGCATTTGGGCATTAATGAAATTGAAATTAAAACTAAGTCTGTTTCGATTTATGAATTACTCATGAAAGCGGAGAAACAGATCAATAAGAAATTCATAGATCAGCTAATTAATAACAACAAACAGATCCTACCTGGAACAATGATCCTGATCAATGGACGTAATATTTTTCATTTGGACAAACTGAACTCAATCGTGAGAGATTGTGATGAGATCAGTATCTTTCCGCCTGGTGGAGGTGGATAATGGATGAAATGTTTCAACGGAATATTCAATTTTGGGGAGAAGATAAACAGCAAATATTAAGAAAATCCTCTATCCTGATAGCAGGTGTAGGCGGACTGGGCTGTGTAGTTGCAGAAATTTTAACCAGAGCTGGCATCGGCAAATTGATTTTAGTTGATAATGATACCGTTGAAATATCAAACTTGAATCGCCAGATTCTGTTTGCTCAAACTGATCTTGGAAAACCAAAAGTGGAAGTAGCGAAGCAGAAATTACAAGCAATTAATCCCATACTAGAAGTTACAATTTTCCAAAATTCTGTAGATGATTTGAAAGACTTACCTCTTCCCCATTTTACTGGTATTGCTGATTGTCTGGATAATTTTGCAGCTCGCTTTGAATTGGAAAAGCTAATAAAACAGATTCACTTCCTAGTACATGGTGGAGTTCAAAATGATTTTGGTCAGATAACCACCATTAAACTTGGGAAAACGCAAACTTTAAGTGAAATTTACCCAGGAGCACATATTCCAGTATCCGTTCCAATAGTTCCTCAAAATGTGCTTGCAATAGGTTCATTAATGGCGCAGGAAATCATTAATAACCTGTTTTATAAACCTCAACTTCTGAATAAAATGCTCATCCTTGAGTTAGCAGATTTTTCGATGTTCAAGGTGGAATTAAAGATTTAAGAAAATTGAAATATAGAGATCGTCTGTTCTCGCAAGTCGATTCTTTGGAGAGTAAAATGAAAAATAAAATTTCATCCTTTGAAGGAATTCGTTCATTCCTGAAAGAAGGAGCCTGATCTGCTGCTTTGTTGAGAGTTCTCAACGAAGCTTACGATGAGAGGAAGCAGTTAGAAGAGAAATCATCTGCACTTTTAGCTGGCGGCATTATGCAGCATGGTTATCAATGCGGAATGATCTGGGGATCTGTGCTGGCAGCTGGAGCTGAAGCATATGAAAAATTTGGAGCAGGTCCCGAAGCTGAAGTCAGAGCTATAATGGCTGCAGAGAAATTGGTAGAAGAATTCCAGAATTGTACTGGTGAAGTTGATTGCATTGAGATTACTGAAATCGATAAATCGGCTTCGACACTGAAAATGATCTATGTATTTCTGATCAAAGGTAAAACGTTCAGTTGTTTTAAGTTAAGCGGCAAATTTGCACCAATTGCCTTTAAGATAATAAACAAGACTTTTGAAAAAGAATTAACAGACATTCCAAAATTACCTGTAAGTTGTGCAGCAGAGTTAGCAAGAAAGATGGGAGCTTCAGAGAAGCATATTGTCATGGCTGCTGGTCTTGCTGCTGGCATTGGATTATACGGTGGAGCCTGTGGAGCTCTGGGTACTGCTATTTGGATCAGGACAATGCAAAAAGGAGCAGATGCAAAATTAGATTTTAATGATCCTTTAGTGATTGAAATAATCGAAAAATCGTTTTTACCAAATTCCGATTATGAATTTGAATGCTCTGATATAGTTGGAAGAAAATTTGAGAATATTGAAGATCATACCCAATTCATTCGCGAAGGAGGATGTGCAGAGCTAATTGAAGCTTTAGCTGAAAAGAACGAATAATTACTTTAATTTATTATTCTATTCTGTCGGTAATCCACGGTCCCATATAATCAGCTGCATTCACAAGTATCGAAAGGTGTTTTTCATTCTCGATAATCTTTGTATATGTTCCGGGACTATGCTTTGTGAAAAGAGATACTACTTTGTTTACGTTAAATAATTCGTCCTTTTCACCAATCCAAACTGCAGTCGGCAGGTCCAGCTTTTTTATCTGATTTACTGGAGCAGATGGAGTTATGGCACAACCTGTTAAGATGAAGATGCTTATAATAAATGTTATTGTTTTAATCAATTATATTGTTCCTTTTACAAATAACTTATCTTTATATCAACAATAAAGATTCTT
>QMNP01000326.1 GCA_003647825.1 Candidatus Cloacimonadota bacterium | reverse complement strand
GAATTTCCTGCAAAGCCAGTACGTCAGGTTGATGTTTGGCGATTTCATTTACTATCATTTTTAGTCGATCATCCCAATGCGGATGATCATCATAATTTGCCAGGTTCCAGGTTATGATTTTCAATTAAGCTCCTTCGTACCCCGACGTTGTACGTCGGGGAAGTTATTTTTTAAATCATATCTAAACGACGTGCAACGTCGTTTTACACCTTTGTATCCTGGCTTTGCAAGCCGGGAATTATCAGCGACGTGCAACGTCGTTATACAATAGAATTTCATCTTTTAAAGATTCTTCTATCCAGGTAAACTGATAATCCTGCCATTTTTGCGCAAGTTTTGCTTTCACAGGATTATTTAAAATATACCAAATTATAGAATTGAATTCTTTATCAGATCGACAAAAATGATCAAAGTATTCCTGATGCCAAAATTTTCCTTTTCGACCTAAAATTTTATTACATTCTCGAGCAGTAAATCTTTTATGATTCTGCATAATATATGGCAATGAATGTGGCATGTCTTGATCATCATTCAATAAGGTTAACAATACATGCACATGATTTGGCATTACACAGAAACAATGCAGCTTATAGAATTTGGAGTTACCGTAATGAAGACTATCAAATACAATTTGAGCCAATTCAGGGTTTAATAACCATTTTAGCGAAAACTTGTTACTAGTTAAATAATTATCAAAATCTTCAAAAATCTTGAATTCGACATTGAAAACCTCTTTGTAAGATAGTTTTCTTTGTTTTGCATAGTTATGCTTCTTCTCAAAAAGCTTCTGTTTTAGTTCGGGAGGGAATTGAAAATCCAGGTGATATGTAATGAACAATGGAATTTCTATTGGAATAATATGAGGAAGATTCCTGCGATGAAATAATTTATAAACATCTTTCATAAATATCCTCTTCGTACCCCGACGTTGTACGTCGGGGAAGTTATTTTTTTAAATCATATCTAAACGACGTGCAACGTCGTTTTACTTATAAAAGATAATCTGGCTTTCAAACCAGTGATTAGCTTTCCAGTGATCACCTACGCTTAAGTTGCGATAGGCCATTGGAACATAATCGATTGTTAATGTGTCTCCTGGAACTGCGATCTCTTTCAGCTCGATGATCCATGCCTCTACTATACTTCCAGGAGCCCAGCTGGCGCGATCAAATTTCCAGGTGCCATCCTGCGGTCGGCAGGAATTCAGGTAGCAATCTGTTTTCCAAAGTCTGTTTTCAAACTTATAATCATTCACAAAAACTGTACGGTCAGCCGGCATAAATTCTCCAGCATTCAGGCTGTTGGGATACATACCATGTCCCGTAACCATTAGTTTTATTCTAGCATCAGCTGCATCTTCCGGTATTTTCAGTTTCAGTTGTGGAAGATGACTGCTCATCGGATCAAGTGGATCACCGTAAAAATAGCTGCCAGACCAAAGATTTTGAACTTTGATGGGAATTCGATCAGGAGTTCCGGGATAAAAATCAAAGTTGATTGAAACGTACCAGCCGATCTGATCTTCAGGATTTTCTTCTTTTTTCTGCCAGGTATCCACACGTAGATCCATCTGTTTTTTCCCAACGAAAAGCGGTAAGAAATCGGTGACATCTACTTTCCAGACGTGACCTTTGTTATAGGGAGTTATAAATCTGCAAATCTCATAACGGATTGAATCCTGCCAGATGTAGATAGCAGCTCCGCGATCCCAGGTATCAAATCCACCTGGCATATCTGTCATCTCCAAAGTAAGGATCACTCGCCCGATTTGTTCTTTAAACTCAGGGAATATTACATGATGTTCTGTTTCACGATAATCGATGAAAATTGGCTGTTTATCAATAGCTATCACATTGAAAGGTTCTTTCATTTTTCTGGCTTTGTTTGCCAAAATCAGGTTTACATCATCTAACATAATTGTAGTAGTCTGCTCTGATGATTGACCACCAATTGCCAGGCGAACAGGATAAGGCTGCATTTCTGCAATAAAGAAGCTATTGAATACGATTTCATCTTCGATCTTCAAAGTAATTTCTGAGCCACCAATTACTTGATGAATTTTCAAATAAAATTCTTTGAATTCTTCTTCTTCCTGATCAGCACGAAATTCGATTGGTGACATTATCTTCTTGATCTCTGTTCCATTCCAATGCAGAGAAATCTCTCGTTGTGGTCGATCATAATAATTTCCATCCGGGCCAAACCAGGCACTGGTAGGAGGATTACATACATCAAAACCAATGGCAAAACTACCATCAATATTTGGTTCATGCCATTTTTTAAAATCCAGAGCAAGGCTGTCGGTATTTAAAATATCTGTATTAAGAAAAGCAATTCCACAGCCTTCTGCACCATGTGTGAGATACATTTTCCAACTCAATTCAATGTTTTGATATTTATTATTATCCAGGATTGGAAAGACCGCTACATTTTTATGATTATTGAGGATACCACCATTTACCAGATTTAGAATTCCATCTTCGATTTTCGGCTCATAACGTTTACCGTATTTATATAAAATGACACTGCTGTCCGGTTCATCAAAGTTCCAGATTTGTTCGATTGAATGTAAAAATATGGGTAACAAAATTATCAAACATATTATCGTCTTTTTCATTCTTTCCTCCACTGGTGAAAAGAGATTTGAGTCTTCTGCATAATACAAATTTTGTCTTTGCGAAGCATCTATCAGAGAGTTTCTGCTGAAGCAATCTATATTGCTAATTGATTACTATTTATAGAGATTGCTTCGTAAGCAACAGCGAG
>QMNP01000325.1 GCA_003647825.1 Candidatus Cloacimonadota bacterium | reverse complement strand
TTGGATGAAATGGTGCAATTCCCCGGGCTTACTAACAGTTGGACAATGCCGATAAAAACGAGAATAGATATGTTGGCTACAGGAATCAAAACTCCGGTGGGAATCAAGTTGATGGGCGAAGATTTGAATCAGCTTTCTGAAATTGGTGAGCAAATAGAAGCGCTCCTGCGTCCACTACCGGACGTACTTTCTGCATATTCGGAACGTGTTACAGGCGGTAATTTCATCGACATTGATATCGACAGAGAAAGAGCAGCTCGTGAAGGTTTACTCGTTGGAGATATACAGGATGTGATCAAGAGTGCTCTTGGAGGAATGAATGTAAGCTGGGCTGTGGAAGGATTAGAAAGATATCCGATAAACGTTCGCTATCCGAGGGAACTCCGAAATAATATCGAAAAACTGGAAAGGCTGACGATCACGAGTCCAAAAGGATATGCAGTTCCGTTGGGTCAAGTTGCAGACATCAAGATCGTGAAAGGTCCACCAATGATAAAAAGCGAAAATGCCCGAAGAACAGCTTGGATCTACGTGGATTTGAAAACTTCTGACGTGGGCGGATTTGTGAAAATGGCAAAAGAATTAATTGCTAATAATGTAAATATACCGGATGGAGTTTCTGTAGTTTGGTCTGGGCAATTTGAATATATGCAAAGAGCAGCTAAGCGTTTGAAAATAGTCGTTCCAATAACTCTGGCACTCATCTTCTTGATCTTATTTATGAACTTTAAGAACATTACTGAAAGTCTGATAATGATGATCACGGTTCCATTTGCATTGGTCGGTGGTATCTGGTTGATGTATTTTGCAGATTACAATTTCTCGGTTGCTGTCGGTGTGGGATTCATCGCGCTGGCAGGTCTTGCAGCCGAAAACGGAGTAGTTCTCCTGGTTTATCTCGATGAGGCTTTTAATAGATGGAAGTCTGCAGGAAAACTCAACACTCTCACAGATTTAAAAACTGCAATTATGGAAGGTTCCGCCGAGCGTGTTCGTCCAATTTTGATGACTGTAGCAACTGATATTATCGGGTTGCTACCGATTATGTTTGGGACTTCCACAGGAATCCGTGTAATGAAACGTATAGCCGCTCCTATGGTTGGAGGATTAGTATCTTCTGCGATAATGACTTTAGTCTTGCTACCTACAATTTATTATTTATGGAAGAGGGGAAGTATAAAAAAAAGATCGAATTAGTTAAATGAAACAGAATTTATATTTTAATTGAAGCAACAAAAGGGGAAAAAGATGAAAAGAAGAATAATCGTATTAACAATAGCAATGATAGTTTTATCAATATCACTATTTGCTGAAAATTCATTCGATGAAACGATGAGTAAGATTACGTTAGAGTATTTGAAGATCAAAGATACTCTGGCAAGCGATAAAACAGACAACGTAATTAAAAATGCAAAAGCGATTTTGGTTTTGGTAAAAGAACTCGATGCAGGCAATTTAACAGGAGAACATAAAGATCATTTCCAAAAAATTCCGGAGAAAATTGCTGTGTCTGCAAATGAGCTAAGTGAAGCAAAAAAGATCAAAGGGATGAGAAAGGCCTTCAATGACCTTTCCAAACCAATGGCAATGTGGGCTACAATTGTAAAACCAGCCGGAATTAATGTAGCATATTGCTCGATGAATCCCGGTTCGTGGTTACAAACCGGAAAAGAAATTCGTAATCCGTATTACGGAGCAAGTATGCTGAAGTGCGGGGAAATAGTTTCTGTGGGAGCAAAAGCTACAGAAGAACACGTTTGTGATGAAAATTGTAAACATTAAATGTAAGAATTTCAGAAGTTTGAAATAAAAGGAGAAAATCTTGATAAAAGCTATTTGCGGACTGTTAATATTAATGCTTTGCAGCAGCTTATTTGCCGGGAACAACTTTGAAGTAAAATACAAAGGTGCTCTGAAAAATATAATGCATAAAGGTGATATTTCCGCAAAATATTCACTTTCGGAAATTGCTGGTAAAGAAAATATTTACGCCTTGGGAGCTTTGGAAAATTTGCAGGGTGAAATTCAGATTTTTGACAGTAAACCATTCAATTCTGCTGGGATTGATGAGAAAATTGAAATCAGCAATTCTTACAGCAAGAAAGCATCTCTTCTTGTTTATGCACAGGTATCCGAATGGACGGAAATCAATATTCCAAATGAGATTTTGTCGTATGAGCAATTGGAAACATATATTGCCGAAAAAGCAGAAGAAAATAGGCTTGATGTTGATAAACCTTTCCCGTTTCTGCTGGAAGGGAAGCCTGAAAGCATCGATTGGCATATCATAAAATGGGAAATTGGAGATAATGATCATTCCCACCAGAAACATATAGAATCGGGTCCTCACGGTACTTTAGAAAAAACCGAAATGGATATTCTGGGTTTCTATTCGAGCAGACATCACGCAATCTTTACGCACCATACAACCAATATGCATCTGCATTTCAAAACTGCTGATGAGAAAATCGCAGGACATTTGGATGGAATGAAACTCGGACAAAATATGGTTTTGAAATTACCGAAACCAAACAAAAAATAAAACGGGAATTTCCCGAAAAAAGGAGAAAAAATGAAAAAAAGTATTATTGTAATGATGGCAACTGCATTGGTATTTTCACTGAATCTTTTCGGTGAAACGGGAGCAAAAGGTTGTAAACACGACGAAATGATGAAGAATTGCACCAAAGAAATGATGCACGAAAACAAATGTGACCATCCAAAAGATGAAGCTTGCACAGAAGAATGCAAACACGAAACTATGATGAAAG
>QMNP01000324.1 GCA_003647825.1 Candidatus Cloacimonadota bacterium | reverse complement strand
GATTCCAGAAAAAGTAAAAGTGGGCAGTTTATTTGTTAATGATATTATCCACAGTACTGATATCAGACTGTTTGCTGGAAAAGAAAAGGGCGGAATAGTCTGTCGTAATGGTGTTTGTAAAAATCAGGCTGAATTCGATGGAATACGTTTGACAGTTACAACAACCTTTTAAGGATGTAATACTTTCGCAACGATCGAAATATAAGACCTTGCGAAGTTTAAAAGTTATAGATGTGAAAATAATGTCTCTCTGAGAATGAATCTGCAATACATTCGACAAAGAGTCTGTATTTCTCAAACCGAAACATTCGAGATTCTTCGTGAGAAAGAATGAGAGATTTTCTCAGAAAGACAAAGTGTGTTCCCAAGACAAACCTGGGAACAAGTTAATTTCAAGACCTTGAAAACGGTTTATATCTGAGGAATTCTTTCTCCTGAACCCTTTCATTGGTCGAGATATTAAACGTTACGAACGATTGGTGTAAAAAACACCGTTCCGATTGTCTTTCAGCCCTTCGGAAGGTGTAAAGAATAATTAAAATGAGTTCTGCATAATAGAGTGTTTTTGTGAGAAAAGAAAAAAAGTGTGTCTTTGCGAGTTTGCTTCTCGCTGTTACTTATGAAGCAATCTCTATAAATAGTAATCAATTAACAATATAGATTGCTTCAGCAGAAACTCTCTGATAGATGCTTCGCAAAGACAAAGTTTGTATTATGCAGAAGCCTTTAAAGAATAATTAAAATTAAGGAGTTATAAAATGAAAAAAATTATTTTGTTTATTATTTTAGTCGGTATGGGATTTCTATTTGCAGAATTGGAAGTAGATATTCCTTTTGAAATGAATATCGTTGGTCAAGATTTCTCGGTAACAGGACCTTATGAATATGAATCAGAGTGGATGACTATCACCAACGTAGGCTCCACCACCGAAACCTATACTCTTACATGGACATATGAGTCGTTACCAACTGATTGGACTGTTAGTATTTGTAATCCGTCCTTCTGTCTATCCCCCAATTGGCCTATTCCACTTGATTTAGCACCCGGTGCTTTTGAAGAGATACACATTTCGATTCATGTTGGGAGCACAGGCGGATTTCCCTTCAGCATCACCCTTGATGGCGGTGATCTTACTGAGCCAATTCTCCTACCATTCACATTCAACACAGCAGATAACGTAAATGCAGAAGAAATTTTACCTGCTACTAAGATTATGTCTCAGAACTATCCAAATCCGTTTAATCCTTCTACTACCATTGCTTTTGAATTAACAACACAGGAATTATCGACTGCAAAAATAGTTATTTATAACGTAAAAGGCCAGATCGTTAAAACTTTTAATAACCTGAACAGTAATTCTGTAACCTGGAACGGAATAGATAACGAAGGCAAGAAAGTAGATAGTGGAATCTATTTCTATCAATTGTGCACTAAAACAAATTCTGAAACCAGGAAAATGATTTTACTTAAATAGTACAATATGTAATATATAAAATAATTGACAGTAAAAAACAAATAATTTTTAGAAGTATTTAGTCTAAGTATGTTAGACTAAGTTATAAATGAAAGCTTAAAAATAAAGGAGGACGCATGAACAAAATGAAATTAGTTTTTCCGATTCTAATGCTTCTTATAGCCACATCCCTTTTTGCCAGTCAAATGTGGGTAGTAGGAGAAGTTTTCACACAAACATGGTGAGGTTACTGTCCATACGCGCGGGCCGCGATGGCAACAATGTGGGATGATCCTGCAACTTACCCTTACTTTATTCCGATGATCTGGCAAGGGGACGGACCAAACCCAAGCCCAGGCTATAGCTCAAGAGGTAGTATGTACGGAGTTGGTGGAATTCCTCATAGTCAATGGAATGGAAGTACAAGTAATGTAGGTGGTGGTGCTGGTACACTTCCAGCCTATATAAACCTTTATAACAGTATCTCATCTCAGGATAGTCCTGCTGAAATGAACTTGGAATTGAACACCAATAATCAAGGTCAATTAGCATTTTTATTGGATGTTACATTAACTGGAGATATCACAACTACTAATAATAAAATTGTTTGGGTATTAACACATGATTGGGAACCTGGACAATCTCCCGATTATTTTGCTTCAGTTATTCTTTATGAGCAAACTCCTTTTGATCTAACAACTTCAGGGGAAACAGGATATTATGAATATGGTTTTGATATGCCGGCAAATTGGGATCTAACAAAAATGAAAGCGATTGCCATGATTCAGACATTCAGTGGAGATCATAAGATCCATCAAGCAGCAATAACAGATTTCACAGGATTACTTCCAATGTTTTCTACCAACATAACAGAAGGTCCAGCTTATTTGGGAGTTCAATTCAACAGCACATCCTTCCCGCAAACAGGTATAGATATGTGGGAATGGGATTTTGACGGAGATGGAACTTTTGACAGCACTCAGGAAAACCCTTATCATTTATACACTGTTCCCGGTGTTTATGATGTTACTCTTAGAATTACCGTCGATGGTGAAACTGAAGAAACTACAGCAACAGAACTAATAACAGTAACTGATGGTTCAGCAATTTCTGGAGATCTATCTGGTATTTGGGTTCCTGATTTCAGCCCCTATTATGTAACAGATGATGTTCAAGTTTCTGATGTTGATGAACTGGTGATTCAACCTGGTGTTGAAATGGTATTCAGCAGTGAAAACTTGTTAACTGTTTATGGTAGTTTAGTTGCCAGTGCAGATATAGCAACGGAAGAACCTATTATCTTTACATCCGATACCGATTGG
>QMNP01000323.1 GCA_003647825.1 Candidatus Cloacimonadota bacterium | reverse complement strand
CCGATAGCTTTTCCTTGTAGTGTAAAAGAAAAAAGTGTAATATCTCCATTTATTGCATCTACATTGGAAGATTGTATAAGTCCAACAGTAATGTTTAATCTATCAATTTCATTTACTGTAGTTAGAATTGAATTTTCACCCCAGCTATCACCAGCAACAACGGCATTTTCAGGTAATTCAATAATATTTCCATTGAAGAGCAGCTCAGTTGAAAAAGCAAACAGGTTTTCTGCATTTTTCAAAATAACAGAAAAAGTTACCTGATCATCTACATTTACAGTTTGATCGCTAGGAGAGATTTTTAATGTAAGATAATCCTCTTGCGGGTCTGTGCTATCGTTACATGATGTAATAAAAGCAGTTATTATAATTAACAATATTAAAATTCTTTTCATCATCTCTCCTATTTCAAGAGCAACATCTTCTTAGTATCAATTGTTTTATTGTTATTTTTAAGTCTATAAAAATATAGTCCGCTGGATGCTTTTCTTCCTGATTCATCTTTGCCGTTCCATATAACCTCAAAATTTCCAGGCTGTTTAATTTCTTTAACTAAAGTATTTACCAACTGACCTTTTATATTGAAAATTGCAAGTTCTACTCTACCGCTTTCAGCTATACTATAAGAAATACTGGTAGTTGGATTAAACGGATTAGGATAGTTCTTACCTAACATACTCTGATAAGAAGCTACAACAATAGGGAATCCATACAATTCAGCGATATGGTTCTTTAGAAGCAGTTCTGTTCCATTGTTATTCAGAGCATCATAAAGTTGCTGAAAATTTTCGCGATACTCTTCCAGTTCATCTTCACCGCTGAAATATGTAGTAGTGGAATGAGTTTGATTCCAGTTCAGGCATATTCCTAAAACATCAGCAATATCTACTTCTCCGTCCCCATTACAATCTGCAAAAGGAGCAACTGCATTATTCCAACCTAAAGGATACACATTTGACTGCCAGCTGAATGAAACCTCTTCTCTGGGAGCTCCCAGTTCATGCAAGTAAAATCCTATTGGTAAAATGTCACCTTCATCAACAATACCATCACTGTTAGTATCACCCGGCCATATTTCATCTGAATCAATTGCAATGATGTAATTCTCTTTAATCATTTCATCAACACCGGCAGAATTAGTGGCAGTCAAAGAAACGGTGTAAACTCCCGGCTGCTCATAAATATGTGTGGGATTTTCACTGGAAGAAGTCTCTTCATCTCCAAAATCCCAATCATATTCATTATCACCATCCTCCGGTGTAGTGTTGTTAATAAACATTACTTCAAATGGTGCGAATCCGGCAATTGATTCTACAGTAAAATCTGCTACCGGCGGCATAGGCGGAAGTACCTCTATATAAGCTTCTTTCGTTATTGTATCGGTTCCTTCGGAATTTGTTACAGTAAGCATTACTGTATATTCTCCAACCTCATCGAAAGTATGCTCCGGTTCATATTCTTCAGATGTAGATCCATCACCGAAATCCCAGTTATATGTATTGAAATAATACATTGGAGTAGTATCATTGCTAAATTTCACAGTATAGGGAACGGTACCGCTTTCATCTTCTACAGAAAATTCTGCTATTGGTTGGGCTGCAATGCTGTAAACAGGAGGATCTGTAGTGAATTTTATGGAAAATTCATTCTGAAGTTCAGAAGCACTGGCAGGATATATGTCTGCAAATGTATAAAGCAATCCGTCATTCTGCTGGAAATTTTCTATTCCGACCGTGGCATAGTTTGCATCAAAATCTATATTGCTTACAGTTTGATAATTAAATTGTATAATACCGTCCCCAGTTGCTGTACCATAATGTTCCTGATCGTACAAAACAATTTCAAATTTCTCTACAGAAACATTATCTTCTCTATTTACACACTCATTCCATTCAATGATCAATCTATGATTTGCTATATCATGATAATAGCAGATCCGCATATCATAGCGATCTTCTGTTGAGCCTGGTAAATATGGCCCTACCAGATCGTCCCAGAAAGGCATTATTGCCCCATAACCTCCAAGAGCCGATGGAATTGTCCAATTGCGGAAATAAGTTTCCCAGGTAGGCTGCATGGAAATCCATCCATTGGTACATATTGTAATACTATCGGAAATATTCCCATAATATTTAAACCCAATAAAATTCTCAATCGTAAAGGATCTATCATCACCTAATTCTCTTACTTCTCCGCTACCACCTTCCTGCGGATCGATTTCTATCCATTCGTAGGTTGGACAATTCTGGTAAAATCCATCCCTGCTATCATAGGCATAATAACCATAACCATCTGGTCCGGTGGGAGCATAATTATCTACATCACCAGCCTCTAAACTAAAATATGAAGAAGATAATAAGCTATTTGCATCGGTAACATCAATTCTGAATTGAAGATTTTCTCCAATATAACTTTCATTATTCAAACTAACTGTAAATTCTGCTAAACCAGTTTCATTCATGTTTATCGCACCCAGATCGTAGCTTGCTGACGTGACTGAAACGTTAGAGTTTAGGGCAACTAATTCTGCAGTTAATGCTGTCGTATTGAATGAACCCAGATTCTGCAGAGTAACTTCAATATTGCTTTCTTCCATCGGCTCAAGAATACCGTTTTCATCATCAACAACAACTTCTAAAAATTCTATCAATAAACCACTGACAATGATCTCAAACTTCGCAGTGGCTCCGGTGGAAATAGCCAGATCAAATTCAATGCTTTCATTGTCCTGACAGGCTGCCAAGAATTCAACTTCATAATTTTGAGTTATTGATGTT
>QMNP01000322.1 GCA_003647825.1 Candidatus Cloacimonadota bacterium | reverse complement strand
GATGAGTTGAAAATAAAGAAAGCTCCATCAGGTGCATCATTATTAGCTATGGTGTTGTTAACGATAAAAGGATTTGAATCTGATTTTAAGCTGAAGGCTCCGGCAAATCCACCATCATTATTTACGATAAAATTATTCACAATCAAAGGACTTGAATCCGTACAACCGATCCCGCCTGTTAAGGTTGAATTACTGTTATTGCTGATAATGTTACCCATTATACACACAGTATTTGAGCTGCTAATGTCAATTGCTGCACCTAAAGAAGTTCCGCTATTATTAATGATTTTACAATTATAGATATTTACCTGGGAATTGTTTTCGATGGATACTGCCGAATGAGTTGCTCCAGAGATAATACATCCATCTATTGTATTGATATCTTGTGCTCCATTAAATTTGATTCCCTTCCAGCTGCTGTTTGAATCGAATGATATGGGAAGTTCCTCTGTTCCTTCAGCGCTTAGATTTCCATAAACTAATATTGTACTTTCATTTTCGATGAACACTTCAGTGCCAGGTTCAATTAAAACTTCATCATCGGAATTTAGCACAACGTCGCCAGTAATTGTGTAGGGAGAATAGTCCTGTTTCCAAATACCACTGATATTGCCGGAAATTGATGAAGCATCTGTAACTGTAATATAATCTTCCATTGTAATTTGTGCAGTTTCAGTTCCCTGATGAATAAACAACGTAATGTCGTAAGTACCTATTTCTTCAAATAGATAATAAGGATCATCTTCTACGCTATCGATAAGGCCATCTCCATCAAAATCCCATTCCACATAATCTATACCAGTTGCAGGATAAGAAGTGTTCGTAAACTGAACTCCAAGACTGGCTGGACCCGATTGAACATTGGTTTCAAACATTGCTACTAACCCTGTGTTCAATGTAAATTCAATTGTGTCTCCAATGAAACCAATATCGGAAATGAAAATTCCTCCTGGATCACCCCATTGCAGAAAACAAGCCGGATTAGTATTGTCATTGAACATTGTTCTCCCAACATCTGCCGAGAAATTAGCCTGATTTACGTTACCGTTACTGGTAGTGGTTCCGTCCGGACGGAAAAGATAAACTTCATCAGGAGGTCCAGAGGCATTACCATTTTCATTTAGATCAACACGATAAATTAATAAGCCATCACCAGGAATACTTGGTTCGAATAATCCGGTTCTTAAGCGGTATTCTACCATAAAAAATTCATTTGTAGAATTGGGTGAGGGAATTTTATAACAGCTGTAGGGAGAATTTACTACGGGTTCCAGAGAATATGTACCAGAAGAGTTAATTGCAGGAACATCATTGAACCACAAGCCATATTTGTGTTTCATCCAGGTCATCATATGCTGGGGAGGATTAGTATTGGAGCACATTAAATCCCAACTACCGGCAGGTGAAATACCATTTCCTTCATAATGATAAAGATCTGGAGCTCCCAGAGAGTGGAACATTTCGTGGCATAAAACACCTACACCGCTGCTGTTTAAACTCTGTGAAAGCTGGAAATTATATGTCCAAACTTGTGAACCGTGAATAAATACATCCAGAGAAAATAATACCCACATATGAGGCCAGAGGAGATCTGCCCATGCGCCAGTTCCGCCTTTAACGATGAAGCAAACATTATCAACTCTTCCATCATCATCATTATCGAGGTCTAAAGTCGCAGGAATTTGCGTTTCCACAAATTGAATAGCAGCTTGTAAAAGTTCATGTTCTCGTTGAGCCTGCTCACCCTGCTGATATCCATTGGGATTAGTTACAGCGTTATATACTTCATAATAATTACGAGGATTTGGACTTTGATATGAAACAATCAAATTGCCATTTGGTTCTGGATAGAAGTGGGAAGTAATAGCTAACTGTTCGTCCGAAACTTCATCATAGTATTGATATAGTGAACTCTGATCTGCAGCATTGAACATGTTGTTATATTGAAACAATGTTTCGGTGAATTCTGTTTGATCGGCGAAACGGATAAATACTACCAGGTTATTCAAATCTCCGATCGTAGAAGCCCTTGTCCTGCGGTCTGCCAGGATCTGGTTGAATTCTTCAACTTTGCGGTCAAAATCAGCAGGTTTAGCATTAACTCCAGGTATTAAAGCAACTGTAGCAGGATCAATTTGCCCCGCAATGTAATTCGTTGCTACGAGTTTATCTCCAGCTAATTCAGCGTAAACATAAAATCCTGTATCAGCATTTTGAATTATAGTAAAATTATTTTCATCATGCAGCCAATTGTGGAACTCATCTCCTGTGGCTAAGCATTTCAGGATTTCTCCATTTGGTTGAGTTAGAACATATGGTTGATCTTTGAGATAAGCTGCGTTCAGCACTGCTAATGCAATAGAAAAAATAATAAGCAGCAATAACTTTTTTGATATGTACATCTACATCCCCTTTTTTGTGATACAGACTCATTATTGCCTGTTTCACAAGATATTTATTACTAACAAATAATGCACATAACATTCCATGTATAATAATTCAAGGATAATTATTTAATATTCTGGGCATGAAAAAAGGGAGCTGCAACATCAGCTCCCTAATTATGATCAATATATGAATTATTTCAAAAGTAGTACTTTATTGGAAACAGAACTGGACGCAGTATCCATTTTAATGAAGTACATTCCAGTTGATGTATTGTTACCATTGTTGTCTGTTCCATTCCAAACAAAAGTAGTGTTTGTAACTACTTCGTTATCTACGATTGTCTTAACTAATTGTCCTTTCAAGTTGTAAATGTTAACAGAAACTGGCAGTGACTTGTCTG
>QMNP01000321.1 GCA_003647825.1 Candidatus Cloacimonadota bacterium | reverse complement strand
GGAAATTCTGGGCAGTGATGCTCATTATTCACTGGATAATACCAGCACAAATGCTATTCAGTTTGCAGCTCCGTTCAAACCGCTACCCCTTAATTTTCCCGAACCGTATCTGGAAGTTACTGCGCTGTTTTCGTATATTATTGGAAATAAAAAGAAATGAAAGCCCTGTCTTTGCGAGTTATCTCTCAATGGCTTCAATCGAAGCAATTTTATCGGTTGAAAGATAAGAAAGATATAGTTGTTGCTTCGGATCACACCTCGCAATGACCGAAGAATAATAGATAAAAAACATAGGAGAGTTATGTTCATAGAAATATTTGAATTCCTGCATAAAGGCGGCTATTTGATGATACCGATCGCAATTTGCAGCGTGTTATCGTTAGCCGTGATAATAGAGAAACTCATCAATTTAAGAGCCAAAAAAATAATAGTACCTGAAGTAAAAAGTGTAGTTAACAGCCTTACATCTGAAGATGATATTAATCTGGCACTTTCAGTATGTGATCAGCATAAAGGAGTGCTTTCCAACTTAATGAAAATGGTGTTGGAACACAAAGGAACATCATATCTTGCAGTGCGGGATGAGCTTTCCGATAACGGACGGCAGGAAGTGAGAGTTTTGGAAAAAGGTCTGATGATCCTGGAAACGGTTGCTGCCGTAACTCCCATTCTGGGACTTCTGGGAACTGTTGTAGGTATGATTAAGGTATTCAATGTAATTTCGGTGCAGGGAGTAGGAGAAGCATCCGCACTTTCTGGTGGAATTTCAGAAGCACTTATCTCTACAGCTGCAGGTCTTACAGTAGGAATTCCTGCCCTTATTTTTTATAACTATTTTTCCCAAAAAACCGAAGATTTGATTTTGGATATTGAAAATATCTCCAATAATCTACTAAAGAAAATCATCGATTTTCGGAGTGAAAAATAGATGCGGCTGCTAACCAAGAAAACACGTACAGTTGTGATAAGTATTACATCGCTGATCGATGTGGTTTTACTGCTGCTTATTTTCTTTATGCTTACCACCAGTTTTGTAGAACAACCCGGCATGAAACTGGATCTGCCCGAAACTGAAAGCACAGCTGGGGAAAATACAGATGAACTGACTGTAACCATTTCTTCCGAAGGTGAAGTCTATTTGGGAGATGAATTGATAGATTTGGAAAATCTGAAAGCAGAACTGCAAAAATATAAAGAAGATAACAACACTTCCAGCCTGGTGATAAAGGCAGACAAAACAACTCCCCACGGAACTGTAGTACGGATTATGGATATTGCCAAGATCAGCGGTTTGGAGAAATTGATCATTGCTTCGGAGAAAGTAAAATAGCTCACGGATTTACACAGAAAAACACAGATTGAACCTTCGCAATGGTTTAAGACTTCTTGCTCTTTGCTTGACCTTGCGAATGGTTTATTGTTAAAAGATTACACTCTTACAACTCATCAAAATTTCTTCTTCCTTTCAATTTTCTCCCAGGCAAACCTTTGGAAAACGGATTTAGACTTGAAGTAAGGATTTTTCTTTCACGGATTATTTTCCTTGCGAATTACATAAACTAAAATTGAATGGATTTGTTTATGAATCTGGAGGAAATATGCCAAAATTAACATTTCTCGGAGCAACCGGAACAGTTACCGGATCACGGTTTCATTTGGAAATCGAAGGAAAAAATCTACTAATTGATTGCGGAATGTTCCAAGGACCAAAGCGTGTTCGTATAAAGAACTGGGAAGAATTTCCAGTTTCACCTTCTATGTTTGATTACATTCTACTTACTCATGCCCACATTGATCACAGTGGTTATATTCCAAAATTTGTGAGGGAAGGATTTCAGGGAAAGATCATTTGCACTCATGCTACTGCGGAACTCTGCAAAGTGATGCTGAAAGACAGTGCCCATATCCAGGAAGAAGATGCTAAATGGGCCAATAAAAAAGGATTTTCCAAGCACTCTCCCGCCCTTCCTCTTTATACTACACAAGATGCAGAGAAAGCGATCACTCTTTTCCAGCCAGTACATTATGGCGACTTCTTCAAACTATCCAAAACTACTCGCATCAAGTTTCATAATTCCGGTCATATTCTTGGTTCTGCCCTTATCGATATTAAAACAAAAACAGAAAATAAATCCCGTAAGATCCTGTTCAGCGGAGATCTGGGACGTCCTGAAATTCCGGTATTAAATGAACCTGACCAGGTTTATAATGTGGATTATCTGATTTTAGAATCAACTTACGGACAGCGTTTGCACGAATCAACTGATCCGATCTCCGACCTGGTGGATGTAATAAACCGAAGTATGGAGCGCGGCGGCTCATTAATAATTCCAGCCTTCAGTGTGGGTAGAACTCAAACCTTGCTCTATCTTTTGCGGCTTTTAGAAGACGAAGGGAAAATTCCTTCTTACCCAATTTTTGTAGATTCTCCCATGGCGATCGAAGCTCTAAATATTTTCGAAGAACATATCAGCGATTTTGATCTTTATGCACGTATGCAGAAGATGGAAGGTAAAGATATTTTTCATCCCAAAGATTTACGAATTTGCCGGTCTAAAGAACAATCCATGAGTATTAATAATCATAAATCTGGATGTATTATTATTTCTGCCAGTGGTATGGTTACAGGCGGCAGAATTATTCACCATCTTAAACAGCGGTTGCCAGATCCTAAGAATACAGTTCTGTTAATGGGCTATCAAGCCGAAGGAACCCGCGGCAGAACTATCATGGATAAAAAGGAAACCGTAAAGATCCACGGCAGGGAAGTTCCCATAAATGCTCAGATCGAAATG
>QMNP01000320.1 GCA_003647825.1 Candidatus Cloacimonadota bacterium | reverse complement strand
CTTTCCTCTTTAATAAAATTGATGAATTATTTATCCATCAATTCTTGGCAATAAATTGTTTAAGTGGTGTAGATTTCATTACACTTTTTTGTTTTTAATTGACATAAACTGCAAATTCTTAAACCTAATAGTTGAAAAAGAGTTCTGCATAATAGGGTGTTTTTCAGGAAATATAATATTTCCTGTCATTGCGAGATATGCTTCATGCTGAAACCCACAAGTTGAAAGATAAGAGAGGTATAAATGATCAGAAAAATTATCATCGTATTATTAATTATTCTATTAATTTTCATCATCTGGAAATTCAATATTGATAAGAAAAAAGCAAAGGATGAATCGACGATAAACCTTGTTGAAAATGATATTTATCAAGTCCCCGATTATGGCGATTTCAAAGATGAATGGCGAACTTTTGAAGATAAAATTGGTGGTTATAAGATAAATTATCCTGCTGACTGGCTTATTGAATCCAAAACTGATACAGATGATATGATCAGAGCAGATATAGCCTACGGTCAAAGAGCCGGATTCCAAATCAGAAAATTAGAATATACTTCGAATGAGTTCAACAATTTTCTTGATTCATATCTGGAAAATTTCAAAGAGGAAATGGTATCTCATTGGAAGGGTGAGTTCCATAATGAACAGAGATCTGTCGATAACAGAATTGATCATAATTATTCTCGAACAACCTTCAAATTCCTTGCAGAAAATGGTACCGAGTGGTTGTTCATCGAATTTGTATGGCAGAAAGATAAAACAGTTATTGCCTTTCAATGTGGTTTAGAATACGATTTTATGGATCAGTACCTTCCCATTTTCGATTCAATTTCCGAAAGTTTTGAGTTTATAGAATAAAATTATTTTTGAGCCTTGAAACCTTTTTTTATATGTTGTTTTATAAACCACATTAGAAATATAGCATATATTACGAAAAATTAGATTTGTGATTTTACATGTTAAGCAATACGAAAAAGTTAACAAGAAAATATCGGCAAGTTCCTATATTGTGAAATCTTGTATTACCATTGCGGAAAATAAGAAAACCCCTCTCAAACTCCCCTTACGAAGGGGAGTTAAACATCCGCAAGGTAGTTTTGAATTTATTAAATAAGGTTATTCTACAACTTTATAACCTGCTTTGGTTATCGCAGATTTTACATCTTCAGAATTATAATCTCCATCAACTACAGCATTCTTCTGTGTCAGGTTTATTTTAACTTCCTGAACACCTTCAATTCCAGTAATTGCATCTTTAACATTTGCCACACAATGATTGCAGGTCATTCCTTCAATAAGAAAAGTTTTATTTGGCATTTCACTTCCCAATTCCGGCTTTTTAAATTTGATCCTGATCTTTCTGTAAATGGATAATATCAAGAGTATAGAAAACAAAACAACTGTTATTACTGTAAAGACGGAACTTTCTTTGTCGTGATCCATTATCAATAACTCAGGTTTATCTATGATCGTGAAAATATAGTTCAGTAAAAACCCACCGAGAATTGCAAACACAGAAATAACAGACAGATAGATTGCAATCGTCTTTTTCCCTAATGCTCTGCTGATGAGAGTGATCGTAGCTGCGTTCGTAGCAGGTCCAACTACCAGAAATACAAAAGCAGCACCCGGTGAAATTCCTTTCAAAATCAGGGAAACTGCAATTGGAATAGAAGCTGTTGCACAAACATAAAGTGGAATTCCCACTGCAATCATTATCAACATCCCTAATATCCCGTCTCCTCCGAAATTTTGGAAAAAATTATCGGGGATAATATACGAGATCAATCCTGCAATAATTATACCTACTATCAATTGGATTGTAATATCATCCAGAAACTCTACAAAAGCATATTTCAATCCTGATGTTACCCGCTCTAAAACTGTGTGAGAATGCGGTTCTTCTATTTCGCAAGTATCGCATTCAAATTTATCTTCTTCATCTGTAATCTGTTCTTCCTCTTTATCTAAAAAATTTGCTGCTATACCACCGATGATTCCCGTAACAAAAGCTGCGAGTGGACGAAAGATCGCAAATATTGGTCCCATCATTCCGTAAGTGGCGATGATGCTGTCCACTCCTGTTTGTGGTGTGGAGATCAGGAAGGAAAGAACGGCACCTTTCGATGCCTTTTTCTTCCTTAAAAATAATGCAGTGGGAATAACACCACAGGAACAAAGTGGAAGCGGAACTCCCAGAATTGCAGCTTTTATTACTGAAAACAGATTGTTCTTACCAAGATGCTTAGCCACAAAATCTTTTTTGAAAACTACGTGCAGCAGTCCTGCAAAGATCAGTCCGATAAAAAGATACGGAGCGATGCTGATATAGGTCAGCCATATTTCATTTAAGAGTTTCATTATTTCCTCTTTGTAAATTACTTTGAAAAAGTTTATCAGTGAAATTCTTCCCGTTGAACTTTTTCAATGGTTAAGTTTTTTCGAGCAACCATTGAAAAGACAGATAGAATGAATCCCGCTTTTGGAAGCCATTTTCAAAGTTCTTTTATAATTTCGTTATTTTTTGTGACAGCTTTTTTCTTCAGCTTTTGGTTTGCAACTCATTTTTACTTCTTCGTGTTTACATTTGTCTGTACAGGCTTCGCCGTCTTTGTGATCGCATTTCTGAGCATTTTTTTCAACGCAACAAGGCATTGTGCAATCGGGCTTGCAGTCGTGATCTTTCATCATAGTTTCGTGTTTGCATTCTTCTGTGCAAGCTTCATCTTTTGGATGGTCACATTTGTTTTCGTGCATCATTTCTTTGGTGCAATTCTTCATCATTTCGTCGTGTTTACAACCTT
>QMNP01000319.1 GCA_003647825.1 Candidatus Cloacimonadota bacterium | reverse complement strand
TCTCGTTTCTTTTCAATTATAGAGGTTGATACTGAACTGACTACATTGAATGAAGCAATAAGAATCAGGAAGCTCAGAATAATAAAAATAACCCACTTTTCCAATTTCAATAAAGAGAATAAATTTCCATTGAAATCTATCCAGGAACTGATCTGATATTTGTAGTTCAGAATCATCTGCCATTTATAAGCCAGATAATCTGCACTTTCGATAAAATCCGGTTTCAGTTTTATCTCCATCATCGTAAATTCATTTTCAAAATTATTAAAAGCAGCAGCACTATCGAGATTCAGGAAAATATATTTACTGTCATATTCATGCATTCCCGATTTATACAATCCTTTTATCGTAAAATCTTCTTTAGCAGATTGCATTCCCAGCGCTGTAACTTTTGAATTCATTGGACTTACGAGTTGAATTACATCTCCCAGCTTCAAGTTCAATTCTTTTGCAAGTTTATAGCCAATCACAACATCCGAATCAGATTCCAGCTTATAATCTCCTGCAAATACATATTTTTTGTATGCAGACGGAAGATCTTCCTTCTCCCATTGAATTCCACGCATCAAAGCACCTTTCACCCTGCCATTATTTGATGCCATGATCTGAGAAATTATAACAGGTGAAAAACTCTCTACCTCTATCTGTGAAGACAGAAATTCACTCAATTCTTCTATGTTATTGTCTTCTAAATTTCCTTCTTTAGACAAGAAAACATATACATGAGAATTTACACTTAAAATAGTTTTTTTCAAGACCGTTTCATAACCTTCAAAAATAGAATGAGCAACAGTGAGTGTAGCAACCGAAATTATGATACCAATAACCATAAAAATGGAATCGAATCTCAACCATTCTCGACGAGTTGAAAAAATATATTTTTTAAAGAAAAAAATTATAACCTTATTCATCGTGGGTTATCATCTAAAGCTGGTTTATTCTGTCAATATTTGTTGTATATGGTTTTTATAAATGAAGTTCATTTTTAGAAATAAAATACTTGTCAGCAAAAATTAACGGAATGATTGTTGCATTTGAAATTTTGGAGGAAATTATGAAAGTTATTATCCTTTTTATATTTATAATCTATTCATCCTTTTTAGTCTGTGAACCACGTGAAATCGTTATTGAAGATTTCGAAAGCGGATATATAGAATTTTCATCGTATCAAGACGAAGATATCGAGCCTGATAGTTATTCATTTGATATGAATAATACAGCTTCGGGAGATTCTCAATACTCTCTGCTGCTATATGGGAACACCTGGAAGCTGGAAGAAATAGATCCATACCAGATAAATGAAAATGACGTATGGCAGATAGATGCTTATGTAGAAAATACAGCCGAGATACAAGGATTTGGCGTTACAGACGGAACAAATACTCTCTTCTATTCATTTGAAGGAACCGAATTGTTGAACATAGAAGAATGGGTACCTGTTTATCAGGGTGTTTTTCCGATCCAGGAATGGAATTCATATTTGATGCCGATTGCCGATGACTGGTTTGCCTGGTACGAATATTACCCGCAAATTACAGGTTTGATATTTTTAAATGATGCCGATACTAACACAGGATCTGTTTATTTTGATGATCTGATCGATATTTCTGATGATCTGCCGATAGCGCCTGAACTGGTGTTGTATTACCTGGTGGGAGATGAATATCGAGATAGCAGAAATAAACGCAGCATTGATGTACAATTCTATTCAATGGTTATAGATCCCGATAGTGCTGAACACGATTTCTTCTGGGATTTCGGTGATGGTGAAACATCAAATGAAGAAGATCCGATGCATACCTATTTTGTGCAGGATGATCATGTTTATACAGTGCTTCTACAAGTTATGGATGATACCCAGACCTGGGGTTACGGCTCCTGTCAAATAGAGATTGAAGCAGGAGAGACATCATTTCCTCTTACAATGAATTTTGTTGGTGATATAATGCTGGCCAGAGGAATGGAAAATTTAATTTCCAGCAATGGAATTGAATCTATTTTCGATCCGACTATTCCCTATTTAAATGATGCTGCGGATATTAGTGTGGCAAATTTGGAATGTCCTTTAACGAACAGCAATCAACATCATCCTACCAAAACTATTTATTTCAAAGGTGATCCGGAATATGCGGAAGGACTTTCTTATGCAGGAATTGAGATTGTATCGCTGGCCAATAACCATGTTTATGATTATCTATTACCGGGAATTGAAGAGACGCAAGCAGCTCTTGATGCTTTTGGAATTCTTCATTCAGGTGCAGGAGTTAATTCCTATGAAGCATATCAACCAGTATTTTATGATCAATCAGGTGTAAATACAGCTTTCCTTTTCAGTAGCGATCGAACCGGACAATATAATAACTATCAGCCATATTTACAAGCTGGCTTTAATAAACCCGGTTTTGCCTATATGACTCCCTATTACATCACTCAACAAATAGAGGCTGTTCAAGATGTAGCAGATCTCATCGTAGTTGAAACTCATTCAGGAAGTGAATACTCTACTGCACCCGGAGCAAATTATGATCTGGCAGAAATTTTTGCAGGTTGGGATCCCAAAGATTTTGAGGAAGATGAAGATTTTACTCCTCGCTCTGATATTCCTCACATGTGGGATATAGAGATTCGTCATCACATGATAGATTCAGGTGCTGATATTGTTATTTGTCATCACCCCCATGTTGTTCAGGGAGTAGAGATTTATAATGGAAAATTAATAGCTCATTCTTTGGGAGATTTCATTTTTGATCTGAATTACGCTGAAACATTCCCTTCCATGATCTTAAATACAAAAATAGATGAAACT
>QMNP01000318.1 GCA_003647825.1 Candidatus Cloacimonadota bacterium | reverse complement strand
ATTGAAGATATCCCCTTGATGGGAAGCGGAAAAGTTGCATTTAGAGAAGTAGAAAAGATATGTCGTGCTATGCAGAATGGGAAAAGAAAATAGATAAATTTAGAATATAATTAGAAACCTGTCCAATATTGCGGCAGGTTTTTTTAGTATTTAATAGAAAATCCGATATTGTTAAAACCTAAATTTATTACAACGGTGTCAGATCGATGTATTCTGCAAATCAAGTAACTAAATCCGCTTCCTATTACGGCTCCTGTAACTACATCGCTGGGAAAATGATTTGCCGATGCTACTCTTAGAACAGCTGTAGCTACTGATGGTAAATACAATAATAAGGCAGTAGGAATGCTTTTGCCAAAGTTCTGAGAATAATAGTAATAAGCAAAAGTAGATGCAGCAAATGTAGTAGAACTATGCATAGAATAAAAGGAATGCTGGCTGTTGTATTCTCTTTTTTTTCTATCACTTACTTCAGCATCATAGACAAAAGGCCGATATCGGCTGCTGAACGTTTTAGTCCATTTTGCAAAGGCACTTTGAGCTAACATTATTTCGCTGAAAACCATTAGATTATCCATCCAGTAATCATGATCAAAAGCCGTATAGGTAGCAATCCCAATGGCAGCAATTGCCGTGTAATCACTCCAATCTTTTAATGATTTGGAATAAGGCTGAAAAGCTATTTGATCAAAAAAGGGAACATCATCTTTATCTAAAGAAATCAGATCTGCAGCAGATGGCTTCTCAATGAATTTCTCATCCAGATAATTGTTGCTGAGATCAATGGCAAGTAGTCCTGAAGTGACTGTGAGAAATTGTGTTTTATCTACTTTAAAGATCTGAGCAGATAGTGCAGCAGGTAAAATTATTAAGAGAAAAGCAGAGCAAGCCAGCAAGCTTGCCCTGAAATTTATATTAATCTCCAAGTGTAGCAACCATTACGGCTTTAATGGTGTGCATTCTGTTTTCTGCTTCATTAAAGACAACAGAAGCTTCACTTTCGAAGACTTCATCTGTTACTTCCATTTCCGGAAGACCAAATTTCTCAAATATCTCTTTTCCTATTTTAGTATCGGTATTATGGAATGAGGGAAGACAATGCATGAAAATTGTCTTTGGATTGCCAGTTTTCTGCATCATTGCTTTATTAACCTGGTAAGGTTTAAGCAGGTTGATGCGTTGTTCCCATACTTCCGGAGCTTCACCCATCGATACCCAAACATCTGTGTAAATTACATCTGCATCTTTCACACCGGCATCAATATCGGCAGTTACTGTTATTTTAGCTCCAGTAGATTTGGCAATCTCATTGCATGTATTTATTAGTTCTTGTTCCGGTTGAACTTCTTTGGGAGCTACAATGCGGAAATCCATTCCCAGTTTAGCTCCGCCAACCATAAGGCTGTTGCCCATATTATTTCGTCCATCACCAACGTAAGTGAAAACCATTTTATCAAAAGGTTTGTTCAAATGCTCTTTGGCGGTAAGGAAATCAGCTAAAATTTGAGTAGGATGAAATTCGGTGGTAAGTCCGTTCCATACCGGAACTCCAGCATGTTTACCAAGCTCCTCCACAACATCCTGTCCAAATCCACGATATTCGATGCCATCGTACATTCTGCCAAGAACGCGAGCAGTATCTTTCATTGTTTCCTTGTTGCCTATCTGGCTGCCTGATGGACCCAGATAAGTTACGTGAGCACCTTGATCCAGAGCTGCAACCTCGAAGGCACAACGAGTTCTGGTCGATGATTTTTCAAAGATCAAAGCTATATTCTTACCATTCATTCTGGGTTGTTCTGTTCCTGCATATTTTGCTTTTTTCAGATCTGCAGAAAGTTCGATGAGGAAATTGATCTCTTGAGGTGTGAAATCTAATAGTTTCAAAAAGTTACGATTCCTAAGATTAAAAGCCATATCTTCTCCTTAATTCTTATTAATTATTTACAGTCAAAAAAAAGTTAATGGTTTTTTGGGCAAGGAATTTTGAATAGAGAATTTAGTAATGACAAAAGCGGGGAAGAGGTTTCCCCGCTTAGAATAAACTTTAGGAATAATTATTTAAGTAACAATACCTTTTTATTCAGATTTACCGAACCAGATTTAAGGCGAACAAAATAGACGCCACTTGAAATTGAGTGTCCGTTATTGTCTGTACCATCCCAAGTTACTGTATGTTCATTTGTATCTGATCCTTCGACTCCGCTCAGGATGACAGGAAGATTTTTAACTTTCTGTCCTTTTAGATTATAAATTCCGATCTCGAAATTTTCTATATTTTCATTATTTAAAGAAAATGAAATGGTGGTTGTTGGATTGAACGGATTTGGATAAACAGAAAGAGTGTTTTTAGTTATGGGTGTTATGTTGTAATCATCAGTACCAGTTGGAGGATTCCAACCATCGGGACCTCCGGTTGCTCCCATATCGTTGCGTGTTCCATCAAGGTCATTGTAAATTGAGTTGGGATTTCCTGCATTGATACAGGGAGAAGAAGTCTGCAAATTCCAGTTTGCTTCTAATCCCGCATAAGCAGAACCATTCCCAGAGGTAGGTGAGATAAACATAGGATCTGAATCAATATTGCCAGTTCCTTCATAACCGCCGGATAAACAGGAATACTCCACCTCAACAGAGCTATTTATCATGTTGAACATCTCACCTTCATGGATGATGATATTGTTAATAATATATGCGGATGAGTTGAAAATAAAGAAAGCTCCATCAGGTGCATCATTATTAGCTATGGTGTTGTTAACGATAAAAGGATTTGAATCTGATTTTAAGCTGAAGGCTCCGGCAAATCCACCATCATTATTT
>QMNP01000317.1 GCA_003647825.1 Candidatus Cloacimonadota bacterium | reverse complement strand
TATTTAAATCAAAGACATTTCTAAAAAGTGTTTTAGTTAAATTTGTGTCAAAGAAAATCTGTTCCTCAGAGACTGAGGAGCTACTGCCAACTGCTATTTGTTAATAAACTTTTCTACCTTGAACCAAAGTCTCAACGATCTGAACATCTTCGTGTGTATAAATCATTTTTGAAAGCAGTTCGGTAGTGTTGTATTTTTCAAAATCTGTTACTTTCAGGAAAACCAGATCAGCATCTTTCCATTTTCAAGTGTAATTATTACATTTTTCTGGAAGTAAGTTTGAATTGATGAAACTGGATTAAGAATATTGGTTTTAATTCTTTGCATGGCCAATTCTGGCTCTCATTTCCAAACGTACTATTTTTTTACTGGTAACTTGCTTAATTGTAATGAGCCATTTTCCTACATTCAATTTAGCACCCTTGCGAGGTATTTTTTCCAGCCTATCTATTACTAATCCGGCAATTGTTTCGTAATCACCTTCCGGAAGATCCATTTCATATTCATCATTTAGAAGATCGATTTCTACAAAACCATTGATCAGATAGTGGTTGTCGCCAATTTTCTCAATTTCTTTACTAACTTTATCATATTCATCTTCTATTTCACCAACGATCTCTTCCAAAATATCCTCGATAGTAACCAGTCCGGCAGTTCCGCCATAAGAATCTACAACAATAGCCATACTTTTTTTATTGGCCTGCATTTCTGCCAGCAGGTTATCTACGTCCATGGTCTCAGGTGCTACAAATGCTTCCCTAACAAAATCCCCGGCAACAGCATTACCATTGTTTTTGTTTTTCATCAAATCATAGATTATCAGAATTCCAATAATATGATCGAGATCTCCATCGAAAACAGGAAATCTTGTAAACCCGTTTTCACGAGCGATCTGAATTACTTCATCGATTGGAGTATCTTTCTCTAATGCCACAATTTCTGTCCGGTGTATCATTACATTTTCGGCATCCAGTTCAGTAAATTCCAGAGCTTCTTCCAGCATTTCACGTTGATCTTCCTGTAATGTATCATCTACTTTTGTTTCTGCCAGCATATAGCTGAGATCTTCTCTGGTTAAAAGATGATAACCTTCACTTTCTGGTAATTTAAATAATTTTGCCAGAAGCTTATTCAATAATGAAACTAATTTTACAAAAGGACTAAAAATTACACTGAAAAAATTTAGAGTTACAAAGCCTTTTGTTACAAATTTATTGGGATGATCTCGATAAAGTGCTTTGGGGATGATCTCGGCAAAAATCAGGATAACGCCTGCAATAATAAGTGTAGCAGCATGTTCGCTGATTTTCACGATTTCGTTCTTATGGAGCAGATTGATAAGATAGATCGAAACAGAAGTTACGATAACAAGAGAAATATTGGTTCCAAACAAGGTTGTGCCAAATAATTGATCGGGATTTTCCAGGAAATCAAGGATTTGTTTTTTCTTTTTATCAGTTTTGGCACTTTGCTCCATCTTTAATCTGTCAAGGGAGATAAGACCAGTTTCCATTCCGGAAAAGAATGCAGACAAAATAAAAAAAACGATAATAATTAGAAGCGAAATTATCCACATAATTTTTCTCTATTGAATTTTTGGAAATGGTTTTGTATAATAATCGGAACTCGGTTACAAGTTATAAAATATTTAAGGTTTGAAATTGTTGAACACCGCAATGGCGGTTTGTCGCTACTGTTTTCGTCCATTTTTCCTTACTAATTTAGAATTTTTATTTACTCAGCATTTCATTTTTATAGGCCAATTTCAAGGCATCTACAAATTCATCTAATTCACCGAGCAATATGTTATTCAACTTGTAAGATGTCAAATTTATTCTGTGATCGGTAACACGAGATTGGGGAAAATTATAGGTTCTGATCTTGGCACTACGGTCACCAGTACCTACTTGAGATTTGCGAGTTGCAGAAATTTCTGCTTCGTGTTTAGCAATTTCCAGATCAAGTAATCGGGAACGTAAAACTTTCAAAGCTTTGTTCTTGTTTTTCAGTTGAGATTTTTCATCCTGGCAAGTAACTACAAGTCCTGTAGGAAGATGGGTGATGCGAACCGCTGAATCGGTTGTATTCACACTTTGCCCGCCATGGCCGGAAGCACGATACACATCTATTTTCAGATCGCTTTCAACTAATTCTATATCAACATCTTCAGCTTCGGGCAACACAGCTACGCTGATGGCTGAAGTATGAACTCTTCCTTGAGATTCGGTTACGGGTACTCTCTGAACTCGGTGAACACCACTTTCAAAACGCATAGTTCCAAATACATCATCTCCACTAAGAGAAAAAATAATTTCTTTATATCCACCCACACCAGTTGCATTGGAAGAAATAATTGTCTGTTTCCAATTTTTTTTTTCAGCAAAATAAGAATACATACGATAAAGATCAGATACAAAAAGAGCAGCTTCATCACCACCGGTTCCAGCTCTAATTTCCACAATTGCATTTTTATCATCATTAGGATCCCGAGGTGCTACAAGATCTTTCAGTTTTTCAGTAAGTTTTTCCAGCTCTTTTGCAACTTCAATGTTTTCTTCAGTTGCCATTTCTTTTAATTCAGCATCACTTTCATTAGCAATGATCTCATCATTTTCAGCGATAGTTGCTTTCAGCTTTTCCAATTCAGAATTGTGATTTAAAATTTCTTCCAGCAGCTTGAATCGCTTAGAGATTTTGCTATAGTATTTACGGTCCGACATTTTGGCAGGATCATAGATATCAACTTTCAGTTTTTCCAGCTCTTCTTTTAAAGATTTGATCTTTTCGCTTGAGATCATTTTATTATTCCTCAATAAAAGTGAGATTGTTGTAT
>QMNP01000316.1 GCA_003647825.1 Candidatus Cloacimonadota bacterium | reverse complement strand
GATAATATTGGCAAAGATAACCCACTTGGTAAATTGTTTCAGCAAGATTGAAACGATGCTGGGAACTGAAGCTCCCAAAACTTTACGCACTCCGATCTCCTTTGTCTTTTGCTCTGCTGTAAAAGCTGCCAGTCCAAATAAACCAAGGCAGGCGATGAAGATAGCCAATGCGGCAAAGATTGTGAAGAACTTACCTATTTGCAGTTCTGCTTTGTGCAGGTTATCAAAATAAGTATCCATGAAGAAATATTCAAAAGGCTGATCTCCGGCAAGTTTGTGCCAGTTTTCCTCGAGCATTTTAATGGTTGCTGCAACATCTCTAGTATTGATGCGGACAGCCATCAATTCCTTATACCAGACGTCGGGATGGAAGATCATTACAGGAGAAATCTCATCTCGCAAAGAGTTGTTATGAAAATCTTTTACAACTCCGATGATCGTGAGTTTTTCGTTTGATCCGGGTTCTAAGATAATTCTACCGATAGGATTTTCATAACCGAGTTCTTTTACCGCTACTTCATTGATAATGATCGCAGATTTATCAGATTCGATAGTAGGAGAAAAATATCTTCCTTCCGACAGTTCGATTCCCATCGTTTCCAAATAATCAAAATCACCACATAAACGATAGAAATGATACAATTCATCTGGAGTATTATTGTCTTTATTAAACATGCTTCCGTCTGAACAGGAACCTGGAACCGAGAAAACTGCACTGGCAGATTGAACTGAAGTGAATTTGGAAATCTCCTCTTTGAAAACAGGTAGTTGATCTTTCAGAATATAAGCTCTTTCAATTGCCATCAGCTGCTCTTTATTGAATCCCAATTTTTTCTTACTGATGTAATTTATCTGCTGCATCGTGATGATCGTGCACAAAATTACCAGGATAGAAATGGCAAATTGGAACAAAACGAGTGTATTTCTGAAACCGTTTTTTTGTTTACCTTTGAAGAGACTTCCTTTTAGAACTGTAAGAACCTTGAAGGAGGAAAGCGCAATGGCCGAATAAGCTCCCGAGATCAATCCAACAAGGATAGCAAAAGAAAAATAGATCGGATATGAATAATCTCCAGCGAATTTGAGATAGAGGGATTTTCCGGTGAATTCATTGAAGCTGAATAGCAGTAGTTTGGAACAGATCAACGCGATGAGCATTGCCAGCAAACTTACAAATACAGATTCCATCAGGAATTGTCGGATCAATTGTTTGCGGTTTGATCCCAGTACTTTGCGCATACCGATTTCTTTAGCCCGTACCGCAGATCTGGCTGTTGTCAGATTCATGAAATTGATGCTGGCAACCAGCAAAATGAAAAATCCGATCACAGCAAAAAGTTGAACATAACGAATATCACCTTTTCTTTCTACCACATCATCATGGGGACTGAAAAGATAGATTTTAGAAAGCGGAGTTAATCGAAAACGATAGTGATTTCCCTGTTCTTCCCACTCGGTAAAACTTACTCCCAGCATCTGTTTGAACATATCATCAGTTATTCTTACGAACATTTCATTGATCTTGTTAGTAAGAGCTTCGGGATCGGTTCCAGGCAGTACTTTGATGTAAGTGAGAGGGCTGTTGCCGAACCAGTTCATGTCCTTGGCAGCATTGGAACCGCAATAGGCAATTAGAACTTCAAAATCCCAGTGTGAATTTGCCGGCAGGTCTTGTGTTACTCCAACAATTTCAAATTCTCTTTTATTATCAAAAGTTATACTTCTACCTATAGCATCTTCGTTTCCAAAGAATTTTCTAGAAACTGCCTGCGAAATTACTACAGTATTTGGTTTGGATAGAATATCGGTTTTACTGCCTGAGATCAGTGGAATTGTGAAAATATCGAACAGCTCAGGGTCGGTGTAGTAGATTTTTTTGAGGAGAATATTTGTATCCTGATACGAAACCAGTTTTTCGTATTTTCCACGTAAACGGGCCGCTTTTTCGATTTCCGGGATTTCTGCCATTAAGGTTGATGCCAAAGGATGTGCAGTGGATGTTCCTGTTCCTTCCTGATCTCCCATTTTACTGTCGGTTCCCACACGATAAATCTGAGAATAATTTTCATTGAATTTGTCGAAACTCATTTCATCATTTAGCCATAAACCGATTAAAATAAAACAGGTTATACCTACTGCAAGACCAAGTATGTTTATTATACTGAATGACTTGTGACGTATAAGGTTTCTAATTGTGATTTTAAAATAATTTTTGATCATTCAATCTCCTTATATACATTGCGAATGGCTTCTATTAGAGAAATTTCTTTTATTTAACCTTCGCAATGGTTATTACTTCTTGCTTTTCTTTGTTTCTCTTTTCGCTGTAGGGTAGCGTATAAAAAGGAGCTACAAGGGATTTTCCATTTCATCTCAAAATTCTTATTTCTTATCTCTTGAACCTTGCGAATGTCACTTAAGCAAGAAGTCCGAAAACCTTCGCAAGGTTTCACTAAATGCGATTTAAAATAATTTTTAATCATTTTATCCCTCAGTTCTTATTTACTACTTCAAAGTTTGGTGGGCAATTGCCCACATTACTCATATTTAAGAGCTTCCACAGGATTTCTATTTGCAGCACTGATTGCCAGATAACTTACAGTAGTAACTGCGATAAGTAGAGTGATAAATCCAGATAATAAGAAATATTCAACTTTCAGGTCGATGTAATAGGCGAAATTCTGCAGCCAGTTTTTCATAATATAATAGCCTATCGGCCAGGCGATAATATTGGCAAAAAGAACCCAGCGTGTGAATTGTTTCAGCAAGATTGAAACGATGCTGGGAACTGAAGCTCCCAAAACTTTACGCACTCCGATCTCCTTTGTTTTTTGCTCTGCTGTAAAGGCCGCCAATCCAAACAAACCAAG
>QMNP01000315.1 GCA_003647825.1 Candidatus Cloacimonadota bacterium | reverse complement strand
TTTCAGCAAGCTGAAAATCGAATTTTCAGTATTTACCCCTCTGTCCTATCGGACATCTCCCCTAAATCAGGGGAGAAAGTTCGGACACCCCGATGCAGAGCATCGAGGAATTCTTAGATTAAACAAAAATGTTCTTTGAATTTATTGCTAAATAAACAAGTTAAGATAATGTATTTAGAAAAAGGGGGAAAGATGATTTTCAAGTGACTAAAATGTCCTGTTTGTGGACAGAAAGTTTCATTTTTCTGGAACTACTTCAGTTTTCCACCAATAGCATTTACTTGTTCAAACTGTAAAACCAAAATCAAATGGCGTCAAATTTTTAGATTTTACAGTTTAATTAGCGGAATTATCATGTTTTCTATATTTTTCATTATTAAAGATTATATTGGATCTCCATATTTAGCACTTATTATTGGGTTTATTCCAGCTCAGATATTTTTTTTACTTATACTGCAGAAAGTTAAGATCATCAGTAAAGGTAAAGAGAAGAAAATATTGAAATTGAACGAATGATCTCATTACGTTCCATTGCTCTGACATTGGAACGTAAATTCTCCACTCCCACTGAAAAAGTTGAGATTCTTCATAAGAAAAGCCACAGCAGAATCCTTCAGAAAGACAACTTTTTTCATATTTTTTTAACTTTCTTCAATACTGATATTCTTCTCATTCAACTTAATTGCCAGATCAGCAATCTGCTTTTGTAATCTAGCGATCATTTTATCTTTTTCTTCCAGTGAATCTACATATCGATTATTAATTATATGCTCATATGCCAGAATGAATTTAAGTGATAATTTTATCTTGGCAGCCAACTTTTTGAGCGCTTCTTCATCTTTCCTGCTGTATGAAGTTCCATCCAATTTTTTACCGAGAGCCAGGAACCATTTATGATCAAGATCATATATTATCGGGACAACAATAGAGAAACTGCCGATCTCCTGCTCATTTTCGTTCAGAGCACCATAATTGCGGGTCAATTTATTTTCTAAAAGCGTAAGATGCACATCTTCTACGATAGAATTTTCTTCTACATCACTACCCCTGATTTCATTAAAAATGTAAGCTTTTTTATCTAAATTGTAAGAGATCAAAGCAACTTTCTTTATCGGTAATCGCTGGGTAAGGTTTTCACAGATAAATTCTTCAAAACCTTCAATCACACCCTCACCGGCAATTACATCCGTAAATGAATCAGTTTTTTCTAAAAAATCCAGATCGGATGTATTCAAACGGTTATCCACCATTCTTTCCACTTTCTGCCTTACCGGGTTAAGGAACATTAATAATCCAATTGTTGCTGGGATTCCGGCAATAAATTCCGAACCAACAAAACGGCCGAATAATTTTTGCAGAAGTTCTCCCAGAGAATAATCTAAAAGACCAAAGAAAACTACAAAAGTAACGCCGACAATTGTGTAGATCATCGTGCTTCTGATCTTCACGCCCAAAGCTGTTCCTGTGAGAAGGCTCCAGGTAAAAGCTCCAAAGAACCAGAGAATCCCAATAATAAATACCAACATCGCCAAAAGGATAAATCCTATCAAAAAGCCCATTTGCAAATTGTAGATCCCGAACTCGGTTTGCCCTGAAGAAGTAAAATATAAAATTCCACCAAAAAGGAAAGCTATGAGCAGAGCCACTATAGCCAGGAATAAGCCCTTAAATGCATTAAGAAGACGTTTCAAATCCATAGATTTACTTGCTTTATAAGCCTTCCAAAGTATTTTAAAACTTACCAGCAACCAGATTATTGACCAGGCATAATAGACTAAATTAGCTGAAAATTGAAATACTAGATGCAGAATTGTTCCAATTATGATCAATCCAATAGATATAAAGTATAATATTTTTATATTGTAAGAATTCCCTAGTTTTTCCTGAACAAAATGATAAAATAGAATTCCCAAAATAGCAGCAGATGACGTTATTATTATATTAAAATCCGACATGCCCGCAATATCGTTGGGGCTGGCCAGAAGTAGAAGGAATAATACTATCAAGATATTTTCTTGAGCCTGGCTGTACCGCAGCAGAAGGTAGGAATTAAAGAAGATAAATAATAAAAAGAGCGCATTGAAAGCGATAGTAATAAAGCTCGAATAATCTTTTCTGGAAATTGTATCTACAGTATATAAAGTTCTTCCCAGGCTATCTTGACAGGTTATTTCTACCGTTTGTTTATTCTTTATTACTTCATCTATAGCAGATTCCAGGTCTTCAGCTTCTTCATCTTCAGTATTAGAATGGAAAATCAATAATTGCGGACCATTTGTTTCGTTTTGAGAATCTTCGAATCTGGTTATATCCAATGTATCGATTCTAACTATTTTTTTGTCTTCCAGGATTGCAGCTAAAGTTGAATCTTGAACACCAACAGCACTGCCTTCCTCCAATCGGAAAGGCAGTCTTTTAATGAAAAAATCATCCTTAATTATAAATGCCCAGTTAACAAGATTGAGGAATATAAAAAAGAAAAAAATTAACCAGCCTAATTTTGATAATACTTTGTGAACACTATCCTTCATTTCCTTCCCCCTCAGGCAAAATAGTGCTTGACCGAATAAATGTCAAACCTTTATAGAATTGCTCGAGGTTATTATGATCGATAGAAAGCAAACAAAAGTAATCAGGTTAGGAAATATTCTAATCGGAGGAAAAAATCCTGTCACTATCCAATCAATGACAAACACGAGAACAGAAGATATTCCTAAAACATTAGAGCAAATAAAAGAACTGACTATTGCCGGTTGTGAAATCATTAGGGTAGCAGTACCGAACCTGGAATCTGCCAAAGCAATAACAAAGATTAAAAAGCAGATAAAAATACCATTGATCGCAGATATCCATTTTGATTATAAATTAGCTTTAGC
>QMNP01000314.1 GCA_003647825.1 Candidatus Cloacimonadota bacterium | reverse complement strand
TGAAATTATCAAGGGAGCATCATTTGTAAATACCTTTTTTCAAGACAGCTACTTCTCTTAAATTCATTATTTATCCAACTGTTACAATTATTGATCTTACAAATTTTGGGGGTATGCGTATAAAAAACATATCTGTAATATCTGTTTAGATTAACGGATTTAATTTCATTCAGGTGAATGAAATCCGATTAAAATGAAATCTATGATTTATTAGGAATCTCAGGCCTTTTTGGCAACCTCTTTTACTGAATTTAAAATTGGAATATAACCGGTGCATCGACAGAGATTTCCCTCTAAGGCTTCTTTGATCTCAGCTTCGTTTGGATGGGGATTTTTATCGAGCAAAGCTTTTGCACTCATCAGCATTCCAGGAGTGCAGAAACCGCATTGGATAGCTCCATTATCTACAAAGGCTTGCTGTAAACGTGAAAGGACATTATCCTGCTCCAGATTTTCTACAGTTTCAATTTCTGCACAATTTGCCTGTACAGCTAAAACCAGACAGGAATTTACAGCATCTCCATTCATGATAACAGTACATGCTCCACATTCACCGATTCCACAACCTTCTTTGACTCCAGTTAAGCCCAGATCATCACGTAAGATATCTAGTAGCCTTTTTGAATCATCAACTTCTATTTTATAATCTTTACCATTTACTTTCAATTTCAGATCTAACATTATTTACTACCTCTTTGTTCTTTGATGTCAATTAGAGCATCTTTAACCATATTTATGAACACCGGCATTTTATACACCGATGACCAGCGACTGCCAATAGCATCATTAATTATTTTCTGCAGTGGTGTTTCTACAGAAGAGATCATTTCATCATTAAGATGTTTACCAATAAGCATTTCTTCAATTTCCGGAATATTTACCGGTTTGCTGAATAAAGAACCGGAAATTAGATCGCAGGTTTTAATCTTATTGTCATCAAACGTCATTCGAATTCCTACACTGAGCCGGGTAATATTTAAAGCATTTCTTCGTCCCAGCTGGAAATAGCTGTGATAATAATTTTCCTTTTCTGGAATTGGTAAAATGATCTCGGTCAATATCTCGTCATGCTTGATTTTCGTTTGATAATTACGTTCAATAAAGTTTTTAGCATCTATTGATCTGGTTCCTCTAGTAGAAGCTAATTTAAATGAAGCATTATACATCAACAACGGAGGATACGAGTCGGCGCAGGGAGCTGCGTTCACAATATTTCCACCCAGCGTTCCCCGATTACGAATTTGCTTTGATCCAATCGTGGAACAAGCTTTGATTAATAGCGGGAAATTATCTTTTATGAAATCATCATTCAAAATCTGAGTAATTGATCTGCAGGCAGCAATATGAACTGTCGTGCTATTATATTTAATGCCTTTTAATTCATCTAGATCGTAGATGTTCATCAACTTGTGATTTCCAGATTTCATTCTTAATCCGATCACAACATCAGTTCCGCCAGCCAATATTTGGAACCTTTCTTTGGAAAGCATTTCTAAAGCCGACTCCAGGTTTTTGGGTGAAGCTGTGGTAATATTTGTAATCCGAGGAGATTGCTTGCGAGTTTCATGAATGTGGCAGGATTCTGCTATGGCAACTTCACTTGCCCTTGAAGGTTTCTTAAGCTGTTTGTTCAGGAATACTTTTTCCAAAGTTAAAGGAATTTCGTGTGAGTGCTTGCCAGTTGCAAATTTAAGAGCATTGTTAATTGCAGCGGAGGTAAGCTCTAAAGTTGGTTCACCTAAACTTTTTGCTCCCAGTGGTCCAAATTTGTCTTCATTTTCTATAAAGATAGTATCAATTTTCTGTACATCTTTAATAGTAGGAATAAGATATTCGTCAAAATTAGAAGATTTTACTTCACCATTCTGGATATTATAATCTTCTAAAATTGCATAACCAATTCCTTGAGTAACTCCGCCGGTAACCTGACCTTCAGCTCCGAGTTTATTAATTACTTTTCCTACATCATGAGCTGCAGTAACTTTTTGCACATCTATTTTTCCTGTACTTGTATCTATTCTGATTTCTGCAATATGGCACCCATAAACATAGGTGAAGTAAGCATTGCCCTGCCCGGTTTCCTCTATCCAACTTACTTCCGGTGCGTTCCACCAACCATAAGCTGAAAGATTCTCTCCTGCCCAATACGCTTTTTCAGCAGCTTTATCAAATTCGATCGGTTCGATCTCGGGATCTTCTTTAACTCTTTTGATCAGACCATTTTCCCAGATCGTTTCTTCGATTGTATTAACTTTCAAGTCATCTTTAATTGATGCGAAAATCCTATTCTTTACATCTTGAGCTGCTACAATTACGGCATTTCCACCTGTAATAGTTCCTCGCGATGCCACTGTAGGACCACCATCCGTTATGGTTGCAGTTTGAGGTTCCAGAAAAACGACATTTTCGAATTTTGTACCCAGAACTTCTGCGGCAATTTGAGAGAAAGTAGTGCGCATTCCCTGACCATTTTCATTTAAACCAGCTAAAACATATACACTGCCATCAGCCTGTACAGAAACAATTGCTGAGGTAGCATCTGTACCTTCTGCGCCCAGTGAGCAGCCACGAAAACTGCAGGAAAGCCCAATTCCATATTTGTAACGCTGGCTTGATTTATTCAATTCTGCAAATTCAATCTTCTTAGCTTCATAATTACTTTTTTTAATTGATGTATTAATTACTTCCGAGAGCGATACTTTATGGCCAACCAACTTTTGACCGCTGGCAGTAATACTTCCTTGCCTGTATCCATTAATTTCTCTGATTTCAACGGGAGAAAGCCCACAAATTTCGGCAATTTCATCCATTAATGATTCCTGAGCAAAAATTACCTGAGGTGAACCAAATCCCCTGAAGGCAGCTGTATATGTATTGTTTGTATA
>QMNP01000313.1 GCA_003647825.1 Candidatus Cloacimonadota bacterium | reverse complement strand
GTCCTCTGACCTCCATTAATTCCCCTCTAGAGAGGGGTGGCGCGAAGCGACGGGGTGTGTTATCTCTGACCACCGACCACTGACCACCGACCTCAACGAAGTAACGCGCAAAGCGCGATCACACTGCATACTATTCCCACCGATTCCGGTACTATGCTTATGCTTAATTCCTGCGTGTCGGTATCGCTGTTGTTATCGGTAATTTTTACTGTAAAAACTGATTCGCCGTTCGCTGTCGGTGTTCCTGAAATTACGCCATCGGAGCTTAAATTAAGTCCGGCAGGCAAAACGCCACTGTTTAAACTCCAATCAAAAGGCGCCACGCCGTTGGTTGATGTCAAAGTTTGATTGTACGCTACACCAATCTGTCCATTAGTCAAAGACATTGTAGTAATAGATAATCCGAGCGGCTGACTGGCCATGATGGTTTCCGGGAAAAGGATTCCCTGAGACTGGTTCTGCTCTTCCTGCCACGCTTGATATTCAATAAAGACATAGTGTCCGACAGCCAAATCAGCAAACGATTTGTACATGTGCCCGTTCACCATAACCCGGGTAGCCGGATCGACTTTAAATCGGCATGTGCGCCCGGCGGTGCCACCCTCGTTCCAACGAGTCGCAGCCGCGAGCTGAATCTCAACCGCCGGTTCTGACTTGTAATCCTTCAGTTGATCTGCATCCGCCCCCGCTTCTTTCCAGAAGGTGTATCCGTGGAAATCATCTAAATCGGATTCCGGCATCACGACCGTGATGACATCTCCATCGATTTGCGTGATGTGTCCGTAAAACGGGATGGATGTCCCCATTGAATGCGCCCCCACATCTTTCACATCTCGAAGCATATAATTTTGCACACGAACCACATTACATGTCGTTCCAAAATATTTTTTCATGCTGATGGCTTCGAGACGATTCGTTCTGTCTTTCCATTTCTCATCGTAGCCGTCTTGCAACTTCACCAGCGGCGGTGCGGTTTCGTTAATTTCGAAATCAAAATAGTAGATTCCGTCCACCTCTAAATCGGTAATCGAACCGGTTGTGCAGGTCGACCCTTCGGCAGGATCTCTGTTATAAACGACTGTATCATGAAGGAGAATACGAGTATCCCCGGCAAACTTGAAGCTGACATTTGCATTGGTTGTGCCGGTATAGTTGTATTTGTCCTTGATGCCATTCGTGCTGTAGGTCGGCAAAATCCAATCTGCGTGAACAAGCGATTCTCCCGGTTCAATCGAGGTCACCTTAAATTTATAGGGGATTCCGAATTGTTTGCTCGGGTAGGTTGGAAAGAATCCTTGATCCGATATAGCCGCATCATATTCTCCATCATTATCAATCAGAGCTCTGATATTCTGTTCAAAATTATAAAAATTATCAAACGGGTGGTACGGGGCATCATAGGTATAGGTGAATTTCTCCCACCAGCCTCCACCGCTTTCAACGAATAGAGCCGCATCATAAGCAGAACTTTTCACTCCATTTTTGTCTAAGAGAATCATTTTTATATACTGTCCCGGCGCCCAAATTTCCCGAAAAGGTCCGCCATTCAAAGATAATGTGATATCTCCGCCTATGTTCAGGTTTTCCATGCAGGCGATTTTGACCGTACGCGCCTGTCGTGCCGGTGTAATATCCTCGTCCCCCCAGCGATATCGCAGCCCATGACTTAAATTAACATTCGTATTCGGCCCGTAATAATTAAACTCATCGATGACCATATCGCCATAAAACGGGCTGGGCTGACAAACAGAAACGACGTTCACCTGATCGCCATAAGCCCCTCTTATATAAGCCGCAAACCGCATGCGCTTCGTGGGCGAGGTTCTGTCTTCAAACACCGTAAATATAAACATCGTCGGTTTGCCGGCCGCTCCTGCGCGAAGGTTCCTCATCGATCCCTGCTCAAAGGGATAATATTCCTGCAACGCATCTTTGTCTCGCGGAACCAGCCAGCCGGTTCCATCATCATAATCGTAGGTGGCAAAAGAGGATAGCGGGTCATAAAGGGACTCAAACCGCAACGACTCCGTGATATTCAAAAAAGAAGTGTCGGTGTGGTTTGAACTGTCGAGAAGAGGTTTCCAATCCAAAACAGCAATCTCGGGAGGCGTATCACCGACATCCGGTATGAGGTGTTTAAATTCTGGTCCCCAATATGCATATCCGGCATCTCCGGGAAGAGCGTTGTTGACTGGGCTATAGATTCCCATCATCGCCCGATATACCCTCAAGAAATGAATGTCGTCAGAGTCCAGCGGCAGCCCTTTGTATCCTTTTTGCAACACCGGTTTCGCGTCCTTTATTATTGCCTTGCAGAAGTTTTTTACCGCAGGATCGCTATAACTTCGAGCGGCGATTTCCGCATACATCAAGGTTTCATACTCAAGTTCAGCAGCACTCAATGCGTTTGTGTTTAATATTTTTGTGATGATCGCTTCGCCGGTACTGGCTAAAAACGCTTCGTAATTCGAAATACAAAGTTGATCCGCCGCAGACAGTGCGTGAACCGAATCTTTGAAACGATTGTATCGGGATCGAATTCGGCGTGATGCACATTCTCTGGACGTGCGGATGGCACAGCCCATCTCGATGCTTGTGAAATCCGGATCCTGCTGTGCCAGTTTAATAACCATGCCGGATTGATGCGTGTTTGTGATCGCCACATTCGTAACCACACAGCCGGCACCCGATGCCGTTATGCTGGTTATTTCATTCGTGGAACTGCGTTGGATGGTAAAACCACCGTCGTAATCGGTTAACGCCCAAAAAGTGGGGTCGTCTTCGGACATAATAAAACCCTCCTTGATTGGATTGTCGTTATAATCCAGAAGCGTACCAGTAAGTAAAGTTCCCGCAAATGATGCGGTACTGAAGAGAGTTATTATTAT
>QMNP01000312.1 GCA_003647825.1 Candidatus Cloacimonadota bacterium | reverse complement strand
CATCCAGGTAAATGAAGATTTAAATCCTGTATTCTACAGGGGAAACAATGCCTGCAAAATAATTGGGGGTGAAGTTTACATGACGTTTGTAGAAGATTCCTTATCTGCTAATCTTTACTTTGCGCATTCTCTTGACGGAGTAAATTTTTCCAATACTCTTATTGATAATGGCGTTTATTTTGAAATGAATACAGAACCAACGATAGAAATTTTACCGGATGGCAAGATCATAATTTTTTATATTAAAAAAGCAGGTAATGTATATTACATGTACAAAGCGGAATCAATTAATAATGGTGCTTCTTTTGGTCCGGAAATTATTACAACAGGAGTAATGGCTTTTTCTACCTGCCAGTCAAACGGTGAAATATTTATCAGTTATGAGACAGGTGACTTATTTTACCTCAGTAATTTTTTATATTTTACCAATTATGAAGAATCTGAAAACCATGATGTAATCAAGTTTTGGGGACCAGATAGACTTACCGGCCCTGTACATTGCAATGAAGATATATGGATACAACATGCCGGTGGAGGTAATAACAGCAATAGACCTACATTTTATGGTTTGGTTACAACTGCTGGAAGAGCAAGGTCCTGGCCTTCTGGCCAATCATATAAAGATGAATATCCAACTACCTGGCAGGATGTATTCCGAGGTGGATTGTTAGAAGAAGTAGATGGTGTAGAGAGCATTACTTTTGCACCTGATGCCAGTGAACTTAGAGCAAATGCAATGTGGGTTGGAAACGGGCATGATATTGTGTATGCTAAGATCGATGGAAACACAATTCAGCTTATGTATGGGGATATTGTAAATATGGGACAGCAAGAATTTGAAGTTTACAGCTGGTATCCTGATACTGCAGCTTTAGTAAATGCTGTAGTTAATGCAGGAGGAAATTGGTTTGAAGATGCTGACAATATCTTTACAAACCAGATTACAATCTATGATACTATATGGATCGATGGTGGATCATTGGCTACAGGTGTGTCTTCTGCCTTCTGGGTGAATGACGGTAAATTATGGATCGAAGGAAATGTTTCGAATAAAATGACCTGGGGTTGTGCAGATACAATTCATATAGTTGGAGATATTACTTATTCAAATACATTACCTGGACAATGGCCGGATGGTTTTACCGGACAGTATGATCCAGTAACAAATCAACCGATTTATGATCCTGGGCAGATTAACGAAACTGACTATTTCGGCCTTGTTTCAGAGCAGAAGATACTGATTCAATATAAACACCGAGATCCTTTTGAGGATTTTATAATAAGAGATGATAATTGTGATGACGTATATCTTTATGGTGCTTATGCCGCTATTGCCTGGGGAGACACAGCAGCTTATGGCAACATGGCCAGTTATTATGATGGTGCAATCACATTTCAATATCAACATGGTCATGGATCTACACCGAGTTTTGAAGCTATGAGCCCATATACTGGTAACGATACACTATATACATACATCGACTTTCACAAATATATTTTTCCGATTACTAGTTATGCACCTCCTTTAACAAATGGTTTTATCCTGCATGGCAATGATCCCGGTCCTTTAGGAGTTTGTGGTTTTCCAAATGAAGATTCCGGGTATATAAACTCATATCCGAATAATGGACCAAATTATGCAGTACCTTATGGAACGGATTATCCCTGGTACAATCCGATCTGGCCGGAGCCTTCATTTAATATTGTATGGGAACGTGGAGAACTGCATGTCTATGGTACTTTAGCACAAAGGCGAAGAGGTTATGTTCATAGGTCAGGCCTAGATCCCAATAATCATTCCCCAAACCATGAATGGGATCTTGAAAACCATCTTTATGACGGAATTCATCCTTCTTGCGGCTATGAAAAAGATTACTATTATGATGCTCGTTTTTTGTATGAACAACCACCTTATTTTCCACATCTGAACAATAGCCAATTTAGTCCAACCCTTATAATTAGCAGATCCTCAGATGGAGGAAATAATTTTGAAGAACTAAATTCAGAAACTCTACCTTATTACTTTGGAACAGATTATTCTTCAATAAAAGCAGAAGGAAATCTAATAGCTATTTTATCTCAGCGAAATGAACAATTAAGACTTAGCTATTCTTTAGATAGTGGTATCTCATTTAATTTGTTTGAATATCCATTACTAAATATGAAAATTATTGATACAGAAATGAAAAATGGATTGATATATTTTCTGGCTTACGACATGGAAAACAGTTTAAATAACGTAATTTATAAATTTGATCCCAATACTTCTGTATTAACTGGGAATAATACTCTTCCCCCCGCATATGGCTTGTGTGATTTTGGAATTGCCAATGACGACAGCAGGATATATGCATATCAGCAGAACTTATCTTCGAATGATATTGATATATTGTTCAATTATACCGAGGGTTATTCATCATTTTTTTCCCAGGAATATTTGTGGCAAACTTCTTTTTCCATTTATAATGTAGAAGATTCCAGAATCTTCGTTGATTTTAATCAACATGATTCAGTTTATGTGAGCATATTAAATTCCCTGGCAGCTGACGAAAAGAGTGGAGATCTGTGGCTGGCCAAAGGGCATCTGCCGGGCTTATTGGGTGCTGATGACCCTATTGTAGATAAACCTGTGCAAACCCTTAGCAATTTCCCCAATCCTTTCAATCCTTCAACCACGATTTCGTTTTCTGTACCACAAACGTCCTCGTTTGTGACACTGGAAATCTACAACCTCAAAGGTCAAAAAGTGAAGAACCTTTCTGTCTCCCTGAGTTCTGCACAGCAGAGTATCGAAGGGTATGGTAAAATTAATTCAAATGCTTCCCGTCCTTCGACAGAGCTCAGGATGACACAAGCGGGAAGCAACACTTACTCAGTTGTCTGGGATGGAACAGATGAT
>QMNP01000311.1 GCA_003647825.1 Candidatus Cloacimonadota bacterium | reverse complement strand
TCTCTTCGATTCCTCTTAAACTGGCAGGAAGTGCTGGATCAAAATCCAGTATTTTTGTAATTTGCTCAGGGAATTTAGCCGGATGTGCTGTTTCCAGGGATATGCAAAGTTGTTCTGGTTTATCCATTTCCGGATGATTCTGTAGAAATTTCTGTAACCCTGCCCAACCAACTGAACCATGTGGTTCCAACAAAAGCTTATAGTTTTTGTAAGCTTCGAAGATCATTTCTTTAGTTTCTTTATCAGTAATAGAAACAGAGTAAATATCCTTCCTCATTTTATTCATATCGGGGTGTTTGCTGATGTGTCCTTTTTCGTCCATCACACCACCGTAAAGCGCTACCAAACGTGGGATATTGCTGGGATGCCCAACATTCATAGCACTGGACAGGCAATTGCGGGAAGGTTCAATTTTGTGATATAATCCGGTTTTAATCAAATTTGGAAATTCATCATTTTCATTGGTGGCAATCACAAATTTCTTTATTGGTAAACCCATCTTCAGGGCCAGCATTCCCCCCATCATATCGCCAAAGTTTCCTGATGGAATAGAAAAAATTACATCATCTGTTTCATGTCCTTTTCGTAATTTGGCAAATGAATAGAAATAATAAATAATCTGAGGGATCAATCTACCAATATTTATAGAGTTTGCCGATGAAAGTTTCAAATAATCCAATTCAGCATCGGCAAAAGCTTCTTTAACCAAAGCCTGGCAGTCGTCGAATTTAGCATCCAGACCTATGATCTGCACATTTTTGCCCAGAGTTGTCATTTGTTTACGCTGTCTTTTCGTAACTTCGTCTAATGGAAACAAAACAACAACTTTTATATTGTTAAGACCATAAAAAGCATTGGCAATAGCGCTGCCGGTATCACCGGAAGTAGCAGTTAGAATCAGCAGCTCGCGTTTTTCCTGGTTAAGATAATATTGCATCAATCTACCCATCATACGGGCAGCAAAATCCTTAAAAGAAGCAGTTGGACCTTGATCCAGACGCATAACATACTTTTTCTCATAAACATGCTCAAGTGGAACTTCATAATTATAGGCATCTTTAACTATTTCCATCAGATCAGCGTCAGGAATCTGACCTCTAAGGAATTTCCTCCCAATTTCAAAAGCAATTTCATGATATTCCAAGTTAGAAAGTGCCATGATCTCTTCTGATGTGAATGCAGGAATCTCTTCAGGCATGAAAAGTCCTTTATCCGGTGCAATACCTTTTAATAATGCCTGCCTGAAAGTTACTGGTTCAGCTTTTAGATTTGTAGAATAAAATTTTATTGGATCGTTCATATTACCTCAAACTACTTTTTCACTATATCTATTGGGATCTGCAAAAAAATCGAGTACATAGCATTTTGTAATGAATTCGGCAGAATGAACAATTCCTTCCGGAATAAAATAACGATCTCCACGAGTGTAGACCTTTGTTTCCCCATCAATTGTGAATCTCATTTTACCTTCCAATACCATTCCCCACTGATCGCAATGTGAATGATCGGGAATTTTACCAATTGGCTCCAGTTCAAAGAATACTGCAGATACAGTATCGTTTTTCAGCAACCAGCCTCTTATACCATCAATAGGAATTTCAATCTCCGGCATATTCATAATCATCTCCGGATATGGATTCTTAATTTCTTCCATTATTTATTATACCTCATATTTTTTTCATCGCATTCCCAAGTTCGTCTTGGGAATAATAATATTTTCCGTGAAGGGACTCACGGATTACTACAATTACTAAAACAAACTTTTTATATAACCGCCATCAACTTGTAGAGAAACTCCTGTTATGTAACCTGCCCCCTGTGAGGCAAGAAAGGCTACTGTTTGACCAAATTCTCTTGTAGTTCCAATCCTTTTCATTGGAATATCATTTTCTAATTTTGAGTAAAAATCTTCAATCGTTCCATTGCCATTAGCTTCAAAAGCATTAGCCAGATTTTCTACTCTTTTTGTCTTTGTATATCCTGGGCATATTGCATTCACTGTAATCCCGTCTTTTGCTATCAAATTCGAAAGTGATTTTATATAACCAGTAACTCCGGCACGAGCTGTATTCGAAAGTGCTAAAGTATCTATTGGTTGTTTTACTGAAACTGATGTTATTACAATTATTCTTCCCCAGCTCTCTTTCTGCATTATCGGAACTGCAAGATTACATAGATTAATCGTACTTAACAAATTTAATTCTAATGCTTTACGATAGTCATTCAGATTGAAATCCAATGCTGATCCTGCTGGTGGTCCTCCAGCATTGCAAACAAGAATATCAATGGAACCGAAGTCATCTACGATATCTTCGATCATATTTTTTACACCATTTTCATCGGTAACATCGCAAACATAATCTTGAATAGTTCCACCGGTTTCAGTTTTTATTTTGTGAACTGCTTCATCCAGAATTTCCTGATTTCGAGAACAGATCGCAACTTTTGCACCCTCTGCAGCTAATTGTAGCGCAACAGCTTTTCCCAAACCCTGGCTGGCAGCTGTTACTAATGCTACCTTGCCTTTTATTCCCAAATCCATTTCAGTTCCTTTATAATTGAGCTTTTACACATTTTGCCAGACGTTTCACAGCTTCGGCAAGCTGTTCTTTGCCAGCAAAAGAAAAATTTATCCGCATATGATTTTTTGCGGGATTCTCACCATAGAAGACTTCTCCCGGTACAAATGCAACCTTATATTTTATGGCTTCCATAAATAATTCATTTGTATCGATATGAGCAGGCATTGTTACCCAGAGAAAAAGTCCACCTTCCGGCTTAGTCCAGCTCACTCCCATATCTGGAGTAAAATGTTCTGTCATCGTTTCTAAAAAAACATCTAATTTTTCGCTGTAATAATTCTTGCACTTGTTTATATGCTTATCATAGTCCATTGTGGTTAAAAATTCAGTGCACATATCCTGATTAAATTTTGG
>QMNP01000310.1 GCA_003647825.1 Candidatus Cloacimonadota bacterium | reverse complement strand
TGATCTCGGGTTTAGCAGTTATTGTTATTGCGTTGCTCACAATAGGAGTGCAAACGGTTCGAGCAGCTAATGCGAATCCCGTGAAATCATTGATGTATGAATAACGTACCGCAAAGCTCCGGCTTTGCAAAAGTAAAAAGTAAAATGAGTAATGAGAAATTACTTCTCCCAGATGGCGAGGGGACATGAGAAAGGCAAGAAGAAAACAAAAATCTTTTCTTCCAAATTTATTATCGTTCCCAAAGTTCTCTTTGGAATTCAAAGAATGTAAGTTGGGCAATTGCCCACCCTTGCAAATGGTTATCGAGCTTCTTGCTGTTCTTGACCTTCGCAATGGTTAATAATAGCAACCATTACGGAGGTCTCGCAAACTCAACCATCCGTAAGGTTTTAAATTAGGATAAATATATGTTCAAAAATTATTTTAAGATTGCATTCCGTAATCTGATCCGACATAAAGGTTTTTCATTCATTAATATCGGTGGCCTGGCAATTGGAATGGCTTGCTGTATAATTATTTTACTTTTCATCCAATACGAACTTTCTTATGAAAACATGCATCCAGATCTTGATAATATCTATCGTGTTCTAACTATTGATAAAGCCATGGGAACCAACAGCCAGAGAGTTGGAATAACCATACCGGCTTTAGGTCCTTCTATTCCGGACGCATTCCCTGAAGTAAAAGATTTTTTGCGTATTCGAAGACAGGGGCAATTGCTGGTATCTTACGAGGAAAATCCCTCTGTTTATATCCAGAGCATATATGCAATGGATGAAAATGCCTTTGATTTTTTTGGATTTAATTTATTGGAAGGTGATCCTGCAACATCTCTAAAAGATCCATACACAGTTGTTCTTACGAAATCAGAAGAATCCAGAATATTTGGCGATGATAGTGCTATGAATAAGACAATACGAACAGGCAATGGCTTTGATCTGACAGTTACAGGGATTATGGAAGACTTACCACTTAATACACATTTATCGTTTACTGCATTGGAATCATTTGCCACTACTATCGCTCAAGCCAGAAAAAACCAGCCGCCGGATTCAAATCGTCCGATCTGGATCGAGAGTTGGCAGATGATAGCCATGCCTACTTACATCCGACTAAAAGACGGATTTACTGCCGAAGGTATGGATGAACGACTCACTGCACATTGCCGTGATAACGAAGTTGGAGATAATTTTGATATTACACTGCAGGCATTAAATGATGTACATCTAAAATCTACAGATATAATTTTTGATGGTGGAGTTTCCAATAAAGGAGACATCAATAATATTTATGTTTTTGCCGCTATTGCTCTTCTGGTGCTGCTAATAGCATCGGTAAACTATATGAATCTCTCCACTGCCAAAAGTATGCAGCGAGCAAAAGAAGTAGGAATGCGCAAAGTTGTAGGTTCGGTGCGTTCACAACTCATCAGTCAATTTCTGGGAGAATCACTGATTCTCACTTTATTAGCTTTGATACTGGCTGTTCCATTGGTAGAAATTGTACTTCCCTGGTTGAACGATCTGGGTGGAATGGATATCAGAATGAACCTTCTGGAAAATCATGTAATAACTTTGTTTATGTTTGTGCTATTAATAGCTGTAGGATTAATTTCCGGCTTGTATCCGGCTTTTGCATTATCAGGATTTAAACCACTCACTGTTTTAAAAGGATCATTCAAAACCGGTAAGAAGGGAACAAGATTGCGCACCGTTCTTGTTATTTTCCAATTTACACTTTCTATAGCGCTTATTGGCTCAACAGCAGTTGTTCAAAAGCAGTTGAAATTTATAAAAAATAAAGATTTAGGATATGATCGTGAGCATGTTCTGCTGTTTGATATGCAGGATAATGCTATGTATGATAACATAGAACTTCTTCGAGATGAATTGAAAAAGCATAGTGCCTTTGAAAAAGTTGCTACTGCTGAAAATGTACCGGGACGAACTTTTGGTCGCACTGGTATAAATCCCGAAGGTGCTGTAGATGACGATATCTGGATCATGAGTCGCGTCTCTTTAAGTGCTGATGCCATTGATGCTTTGGGAATGGAAATCATACAAGGTGAAAATTTCCTGCCGGAAATGACCAGAGAAAATATGGATGTGATCATTAATGAAACTGCAGTAAGGCAATTAGGCTGGGAAAATCCAATGGAGAAGCATTTCTTTTTTGGTCATGAGGATTCCACCGGAGTTGCGATCAGAGGAATTATTAAAGATTTTCACTTTATCGAAATGCACCAGAATATCGAACCTGTAATTATTTTTCCGCAAACTCGCGGACCGGGAAATATTGTTGTAGCCCGAATTGCAGAAGGGCAAATCGAACTTGCCATGGATCACGTGAAAAAGGTATGGAGTGAGGTGTATCCAGATCATCCCCTTACCTACACTTTTATGGATGATGAATTCAATCAGATCTATCAAAGGGATGATGTAACCAGCAAGATCGTTAATATATTCTCTGGATTAGCTATTTTTATTGCCTGCTTAGGATTATTAGGTCTGGCCAGCTATGCTATTTCTCAACGTAAAAAGGAAATCGGAATCCGCAAAACTTTAGGTTCATCATCATCAGGAATCGTTAAAATTCTTACCTTCAATTTCATGAAATGGGTATTAATAGCTAATTTTATAGCCTGGCCGCTCATCTATTTCAGCATGAATAAATGGCTGCAGAATTTTGCCTACAGAACAGAACTGGATATCTGGATATTTATAATTTCCAGCCTGATCGGGATAATGATAGCCCTGATAACAATAAGTCTGCAAACATTTAAAGCTGCTAATGCAAACCCGGTTGATGCGTTGAAGTATGAATAAAGAGTCGGCTTTGAGTGTAACGAGAAACGATCTCCATCTTTCATTTTCTCAAAGAGTCGGCTTTGAGTGTAACGAGAAACGATCTCCATCTTTCATTTTCTCAAAGAGTCGGCTTT
>QMNP01000309.1 GCA_003647825.1 Candidatus Cloacimonadota bacterium | reverse complement strand
CATTGTAAAACCTACTTCTATTGGGATCATGAAACTGCTCAAATCTCCTACATATCTCTTATGAATAAAAAGATGATAAGTAGAGGAAAGGCTATATTTGAAAATGGAAAATTGATCTTAAATGGAAAAACATTTTTCGAAAATGGCGCTCAGGAAAACAGAAAAACTTTTGAGATAAATAAGGATGGCAAACTTGAAGATCACTTTTATAGAAGATCAAAAGGCAAGTGGATAGAAGGACATTTCATACTTTATACTGCTGAGTAAATCATACATAATGCATTCAAACTTCTGCAAGTTTTCTGAATTGGGTTAATTCAAAAAACATATCTCAGTCAGAATAATCATCTTGTGAAATCAAATTGGTAAGCAGTTATATCTTAGTAATATTGCAATGAAATATTGGCTGTAATAAATTGGAATGGCAATTGCAAATTACAATGTTAAAAATTTTAATTGAGGAGTTAAGATGAAAAGGATTATTATTACTTTTTTATTATTTGTCACTGTATCAATTTTTGCTATGGACAACGAATTTGTGATGCATGAGATTACAAACTCTAATGCAGAAGGAATGGAAATTTCTGCTATCGATTTTGATAACGATGGAGATCAAGATCTAATTTCGGCTGGATTAGATTGTACGTTGTGGGTAAATGACGGTTTGGGAAATTTTACTGAAACCGACCTTCATACAAACACTCAAGCTGCTCGATCTATACGAGCTGCTGATCTGGACAATGATGGTGATAATGATGTAGTTTATGCAGTAACCGGCAGCAACCTGGTTGTAATTTTAGAAAATACCGGAACATCGTTTAACTATATTGAATTCGACACCAGCCTTGTCTGGCCGCACACAATTGACCTCAAGGATCTTGATAGCGATGGTGATTGCGATATCCTTTGCTGTGAATTTGATATGTCGGCTGCTTTCAGTGATGTAGTCTGGTGGGAAAACCTGGGAAATCTGGATTTCTCTGAGAAGATCATTATTTATGATTCTTTTCAACAATCTACCTATGTATTTGCTGATTATATCGATTCCGATGATCATATGGATGTAGTTGCCTGCTGCGAGGAATTAAGTGATGTGATGTGGTGGCAGAATGACGGCAATCAGAATTTTGGAACCGGCAATATGATCGATCCTGATTTCTTTCGAACCCACACTATAATTGGTAGAGATCTGGATCTGGATGGAGATCTTGATATATTAGGAGCTGCCTGTATGGGTAGTTTATTAGCATGGTATGAAAATGATGGTGAGGGCGGTTTTACCAGAAATGATATCGATACTTTTGGTGGAGCACTTTGGCTGGATTGTGCAGATTTCGACAATGATGGAGATAATGATCTTTTTGCTGTAGGACAAGGACCCAATTATATGTGCATTTATGAGAATTTGGGAAATGAAAATTTCGTTGAATATCCTTTACCTGGATTATTTGAAGATGGATTTGGTGAAGCTGCTGCAGATTTTGATAATGACGGAGATATGGATCTGGCAGCGATCGGCAGAAGTTCACAGCAGATCTGCTGGTGGGAAAATAAGCTTTATGGCGCTTATTTTGAGGTTAATTATCAAACAGGAAACTATCCTCTTGATGTACAATTTGTAGATCTATCAAGTTTACCGGAAGATATTGTGAGCTGGTCGTGGGATTTCGATAACGATGGTATAATAGATTCAAATTTGCAGCATCCAGCCTGGATTTATGAATCTCCCGGAAGTTATTCCATAACTTTAGAAATATCTGACGGAACAAATTCGGCTATTATCTCTACTGAGGATTATATTACTGTCTTCAGTGGGCATACAGCTTTGGAATATGACGCAGCTGAAAGCCACAGTTTGTGTTCAGCACAAGACATTATGAATATTACAAATGCATTTACTTTTGAAGCCTGGATATATCCATATTCCTACGGGCCGGATGCAGCTTTCGGTTTAGGTAGAATATTCGATAAATCTGTGATCTCCATGTTTTTGAATAATCAATTTCCCCTTTATCCCGATCAATCTTTAGTTGTTCAAATGCAGCATATAGATGGGACTGTCAGCACATCAACAACAGTTGCAACCTCTTTGCAGTTAGATCAATGGCAGCATGTAGCCGTAAGTTATGACGGCATTGATCAAGTTAAAATGTTTGTGGGTGGTTACCAAATGATGTTCAATCAGCCAACGGCACCAACCGGAGCCATAGAAGATAATTCTGAGGATAACTTGTACATTGGTAATCTGGAAGCCTTGCACAAAGGATTTGATGGTATTATTGATGAAATTCGTATCTGGAATTATTTCATGGATCAAAATGAAATTCTTTCCAGAATGAATAGCTATTTAACTGGGAATGAGAATGGACTTGTGCATTACTGGCAGATCAATGAAGGGAATGGAGAATATTTATTTGATCTTGCTGGTAATTGTGATGCTTCGATCTCTGAAGCTGAATGGTGTGAAGGTATTGAACTTGAGCCAGTTAGTATTGATGATCATCAGATAATAGATCATGAAGATGAATTTGTAAATCTTAGTTGTTATCCAAATCCTTTTAATCCATCAACAACAATCTCATTTTCTGTACCACAAACGTCCTCGTTTGTGAATCTGGAAATCTACAACCTCAAAGGTCAAAAGGTTAAAAACCTTTCTGTCTCCCTGAGTTCTGCACAGCAGAGTATCGAAGGGTATGGTAAAATTAATTCAAATGTTTCCCGTCCTTCGACAGAGCTCAGGATGACACAAGCGGGAAGCAACACTTACTCAATAGTTTGGAACGGCACAGATGATAATGATCAGCCAGTTTCTTCCGGTGTTTATCTTGTTAGGTTAAATACCGGAAATACACAAGTTTCGAAAAAGATGCTTTTAATGAAATAAAAAAAGCTCTCAAGACCAATCTTCGTAGAAACTAAGATCTACTGGCAAACTAGAGAATGTCAGGCTTATGCGTCT
>QMNP01000308.1 GCA_003647825.1 Candidatus Cloacimonadota bacterium | reverse complement strand
TTTTCGAATGTTTGTACTGAAGCGTAGAAAGTAGAAATCGTAGTTACAAATAGTAATAATAAAAATATTAGTTTCTTAAAGATCATTCTCCTGCCAGTCTTTTTTTAATGAGAGCAAATAATTTTTGCGTATCAAATGGTTTGAAGATAACGTCCTGCAGACCTTCTTTGCGAGATTTTACAACAACGTGGTTGGGATCATAGCCAAAACCTGTCATCATAATGATTGGTAATTCAGCATTATAATCTTTGGCACGGGAATAGAGTTCGTAACCATCCATATCGGGCATGGCAATATCGGTAAGAAGCAGAGCAATATCTCCCTGCATTATCAGCTTAAGTGCTTCATAACCGCTGTTTCTGCAGATCACTTCCATATCCTGGCAGCAATCTTCCAGTTCCATTTTTATATAATCTGTAACCGCTTTTTCGTCATCTACAACTAATATCTTCATTTATCTAAACTCCATCAGAAAATAATTTTACTTATTATATTTCAGGATCAAAGATTCTGTTGAATTCTTTTACTGCATTATCCTGAACAGCAGATATTATATTTGGTTTATTCTTCATACAATAATTGTAAACAATCCAACGTTCAGCAAATTGGCTTTTATCGTGTGCAAGCAGCTCATTATCTCTATATTCCGGATTGAAAACAGGGAAGTTGTGATATTTGCCTTTCTCGGCAATCTCGGCAATCATGCCATTTTCTATTTTTATTGTTCTTTCATTTTGGAAAAGCTCTGTATTCAGATTTTTAGTCAGATGAAAAAAAGTTATATAATTATTGTATTTTTGGATGATCTGCAATTTCTCTTTCTGCCTTTCGGCCTTAGCGAATTCCAGTTCATTTTCTAAGTTTTCAATTTCTTCCATTAACTTGGAAGTAATCTCTTCATCTGGCTTCATATAAGATTTTAGCAGGATCTTTCCTATTTCTGTTTTGTCTTTTAAACACCAGCCAAGACATGAGTTATCTTTCAATTTATAGCAGGGATATTTTTCATTTTCACAGGATGGATATTGAAAACATTCTGCCATTGTGTCGATAAAGTCATAAACAAAAAAACGTTTTTGAAATGGCCCTAAATAATGAAATTCTTCGGACGTATTTTCGGTAATATTAAGAAATGGCACTTTATAAAAATCAATAGCCAGATAAACGTACTGTTCATGCAGTTTAAAGGTATTATTGAAATCCGGAGAATGCTCGTTCATCAAGATCTTCTCTTCTATCAATGCAGAGAAAAGATCATCAGTAACCAGATAGGAAATCTCGGTAGTCAAAGATGCCAGCTTAAATACTTCTTTGTCATCTTCTCCTGGTTCCAATAATCGTTGAATACTTCTTCTCAAATTAGCAGATCTTCCAATATATAGAATTTTCGAATTATCTCGAAATAGAAAAACTCCGGTTTTCTCCGGTAGCTGCTGCTGATCAATATCCTTTTTTTCAAAACTAAACATGTAGTTCAATGTTTTCCGCATAAAGCAGGTGTCAATAAAAAAGCTGATATTGCCTAAAGACAATAATAAATGTTTGTCTTATAAGCAAGTTGTTTAAATCTAATATTTAGACATGAGGACAAATGAAATATCAAAATAGTTTTGAAATAGATTACTCACAAAGTGAATCAAAACCGGAAGTTGATGAGCTTTTATGTTTGCAGATCGCCACTCTATTTTCCGTTATTATAGTTTGCTTTTGAAGAACATTTTGAGCACTTTTTTACTCGTTTTCATACTCCAGAAAAATATGTGCACTTAAATGGTTTATCTGTTTATACTTAGGTTATAATTTAGCAATAAACTTTTGCCTATTAAGCTTAAGAAGAAAATCAACAGCGAATAAACACTGACAGAATTGAAGATATAAAAATCCTTTTATTCGCTTTTATAGGTTACCAAGTCTATTCTGCCACCACTATAACACCGGTTCCTGTTTTATTCTTCACTCTCACATCTATACACATAAACAAAGCAGAAACAGGATAGAAGACCAAATAATAAATCGGTAGTAGTATAAAAAATAACTTTGATATTCCCAATAAACTCATGGGGTATTTCATCGTCAGCAGCCAGGCCAAATGGCCAAGTCTGCCGTAAGAAAAATCAAAAGAGACAATTCTGAAACCGGCATTTTCCAATTTCGAAATTATCTCATCTTTGTCATAACCCGGGCGTACGTGTTCTTCCACGAATTTTGCCGATTCATCAAAAGTGCTGGGAGATGAAATAATCAGCTTACCTCCATCATCTAAAACCTGTCGAAAATTCTTTAAAACCTGTATATCATCTTTTATATGTTCCAAAATGTCTATGGCAACGATCAGATCGAACTTATCATTCGGTACATAATCCACCAAATCTGCCTGCTGTGCTGTGAAATCCTGCCACCCCTCTAACTTTGCATATTGAACAAAAGAATCCATGTAATCGGTCTTCAGGTCAACTGCGTGAACTTTTGCTTTGTTGAAATACTTCAGTATAAAATAAGAATATTGCCCAAAGCCAGCTCCGGCATCGTAAAAACGAAGCGGTTTGTTTTTCGGAAAAAATTTTCTGATCGTTTTTTTTACATACCATTGCCGCAGCAGCAGCAGATCTAAGAGCAGATAGAACAGCTTCCTGAAAGCCGGAATTATTTCGATAAGTCTGGCAAACTTATCTTTGATTATATCGTAATGCATTACAAAATCTTCCTACAAGCCCACAAGCCACCCGCAATATTGATATCTGGTTTTGTAACGATGTAAACGGGATATTGTTCCAGCATTTCTTTTCGTATCAGACTATTGTGCAGTTCCTTTAAAAAATCGCTGCAGGAAATAAAATCGGCGTTCTTTTCCGTTGATGCTCCACAAAGGAAAACTCCGCCGTATGGCTGAACAACGAGGCACATTGTCTGTGCAATTCTACCCACAACCCGGTAAAAATAATTCAATGCTTCCACGGCAATA
>QMNP01000307.1 GCA_003647825.1 Candidatus Cloacimonadota bacterium | reverse complement strand
AAGGAATTGCAAAATTTAAATTAAGCGATCAGGATTATATTAATAAATTAATTGACTAATAAACAACGATTTAGTTTTGTTGAACCAGATATTAAGCAGATTATATTTCATATATTGAGAGAAAGGATATCGAATACCTAGTAAATTTAATTAAGTTTTTAGGTAAAGAGAAGAAACAACTTTTGGGAGTTAAATTTTGAATGAAATTGGAAGATTAGACAGCGAAAGCAGAAAACAATTTGATATTTCCTTAGCTGAAATTTTTAAACTATTAGATAAAGATAAAATTAGATCAGCAGAAAAAAAATTGATAGAGATATCTAAGACACCTAACTATTTTATTCGTGAATATATTGGTAAAAAACTGGTTACTTACGAAAATGTAGATAAAATGGTACAAATTGCAGAGAAAATGCTTACACATAGAATTTATGGTGTTCGAGCTACAGCATTGTTCTTCCTTTATTATATTAATATTGAGAATCCCGACAAAGTATTGGAATTATTAGAACTCACATTTGATAGCGTTCCCTGGGAAGTGGAAAGTGTGATCAATGGAATGTGGAAGAGATATCCAGATATTATGAAGGAATATATGGCCACCTGGATTGAATCCGAAAATTCTCAGAAACGATCATTGTCTTTTCATGGTATGGAGAACATTGCTCACTCAGATCCTATTTACATTATGGATTTCATTGCTCGAGCTATTGATGATGATACAATGGAAGTGCAAAAGAAAATTACACATATTCTCACGCAAGTAGCAAGAGCAAATCCAATAATTGTTTACCCTTATGTTCGTGAATGGCTGGCAGAAGCAGATGAAACTAGAACAAAAACGATCTGGGTATCTATGAAAAAACTGGCCAATATTGTTGTGCAGCGTAATCGCAGAGACAGCAAAGAAGAATTTGTGATTCTTACTGAGCAAACTGTAGAAGACTGGAGAAGCGATGAAAATGAAAACGTTTCTCAAATGGGTGACAGATTAGCAAGGATAATCTGGCGATAGATCCAGGCATTAGCTTCGGTTAACAAATGAAGAACAATCTGCTTATAAAAGTACTTGTATTATTAATTGCAGTTCTCTTATGGGCACAACAAATATTATTAAGAACTCATACTGTAGTACTCGACGTACCAATCCAACTAATAAATATCCCTGAAGATTTGGCAATTGAACAAATCGAGTTACCTAAGATTCCAGTAAAAGTTAGAGGTAAAGGTTTAGATATCATTTCAGCAAATATTTCTAAAGTTACTATTGATGTAGATGCTTCCAACTTTCTCTATGGAAAGAACAGGATCAGATTTGACGAAAAAAATATTAACTATTCTGACAGGATTCATTTATTTATCGTAGAAATGCAGGACGACAGCAATTTGCAGGTTAGCATGGATAAGCTGGTTGAAAAGAAGAAACCAATCAGCATCCAATTTGCCTCAGCTAAAGATGAAGAGTTTTTCATCGAAAATAAGATTATCAATACACAACAAAGAGTTACTCTAAAAGGTCCATTGGCTCTTGTTTCTGAAATCAAGAATATAAAAACACAGAAAATTTCAAAGAAAATGGTCGTTGATAACAAGTTAAATGTATCTCTTATAAATCCTCATGAAAACATTCAATTATTGAAGGATACAATTGTATTGGAAATCACTCAGACAAAAATTGTTAATAAAACAATTTCTCTGATTCCAATTAAATTTCCCGATTCTGAGAATATTACTATAATTCCACAAAAAGTGTCTGTTATGGTTAGAGGACCCGAAGAACTTGTTGAGAAGTTGGATATCAATACTATCACAGCAAATTTAGAATTAGGAAAGATTCGTAAGAATTTTACCGATGTCTCGTTTGAACTACCTTCTGGTATCAAAATCGTGGAGTTCACACCCAAGAAAATTCAAGTTATTAGAAATGAGTAAAATACTTGCCTTTGAAACTTCCTGCGATGATACTTCCGTTGCCGTAATAGATACAAATTATCATGTTTATGCAAATCTGATTTCCTCACAAGCAACACACGAAGATTTTGGTGGTGTAGTACCTGAGCTTGCTTCCAGACTGCACATGCAGAACATTATGAAGGTTACAGAAGCAGCTCTTAATAAAGCTGGCTGTACACTAACCGAAATAGATGCAGTTGCCGTTTCTGTAAATCCTGGTCTGATTGGTGCATTATTGGTAGGTGTATCTTTTGCCAAGGGTTTAGCTTACAGTATAAACAAACCTTTAATTGCCGTTAATCATATGCTGGGTCATATCTATGCTAATAAAATCGAAAATGCAGATTTGGAGCCACCTTATTTAGCTCTGGTAGTTTCCGGTGGGCATACTGAATTGGTGGATTTCAAAGCTTACGACAAATTTGAAATTGTGGGAAGAACTCGTGATGATGCTGCTGGAGAAGCTTTTGATAAGGTTGCGAAATTGCTTGATCTTGGTTATCCCGGTGGGCCGATCATAGATAGACTAGCCAAACAAGGAAATCCGGATTTTGAGAATTTTCCCAGAGCAATGAAGGGGAAAGATATTTTTGATTTCAGTTTTAGCGGATTCAAAACTTCAGTGCGGAATTATCTGGAGTCTCATTCCAAAGAATTCATCAATGAACATCTATCCGATATAACAGCTTCAGTTCAAAATGCTATAGTAGATAGTTTAGTTAGTAAAACGATCAATTATGCAAAGAAACATTCCATAAAAAATATAATTGTTGCCGGTGGTGTTTCAGCTAACAGTTTATTACGTAGTGAAATGCAGAAAAAAGTAAAAAAAATCAGTGTGAATGTTTATTTTCCATCAATGCAGTATTGTATGGATAATGCAGCTATGATAGGAGCTGCTGCTGTAGATAAATTTGAGCGTAAAGAATTTGCAGATCTGTCTTTGAATGCCTTCTCCACAAAAGGTGTCAGGTTTATTTAATGGGATATTCTCTGAATAACTCTTCAACGATTT
>QMNP01000306.1 GCA_003647825.1 Candidatus Cloacimonadota bacterium | reverse complement strand
TTTACCTTCTTTAAATACCTCTTATAAGCCAACTCAGCTACATCCAGGTTGCCGGCTATTTTCATTTTTCTGGCAAATGTGCTCAATTTCTCTGCATCAAGTTCATCGTATTGCAGCAATGCTTGTTCGAATTCACCAATTGCAGCAAGGCAAAGTGCGTACAATTCTCTTGCATTTGTTTCGGGATGATCTTTACTTTCCAGTTTAATTGTTTTAATGTATTTTTCATCTTCCTGAAGAATGGTTTGCAACCTATTCAAAATATAATTGGAATATCCACTTTGCTTCTCAAGCAGCTTGAAATATTCTACAATCGCTTTTTCATAACTCCCGGCATTGTTGTAACTCTGAGCTAATTCCCTGATATAAAGATAATCATCTTTGGCAATGTTTCGAACCATTTTATAAATTTCAATTGCTGTTTCATTTTGCCGATATTGACTGAAAATCTGTGCTATATTATGGTAAAAGATAATATTGCCTTTGTTGTTATTTAAAAAAGCCAGAGCTGTTTTTCGTGCTTCTTTAAAATTTCCTCTGCCAAGTAATATGGGTAATTTCAATCTCATTATTGCAAGATCAGGTAAAATAGAATTATATTGAATTAATTTTTCCTCTGCTTGTTCAAATTTAGACATTCTCATTAAATTTGTAATGAAAAGTTCTGCTGTAGATGCATCTACAGGATAATCTTCCATTATCTTCTCGTAAATTCTATTTGCCTGTTCATACTGCCTGCGGCTGATCATACTTGAAGCCTGCTTTTTGAGAATTTCTTTTTCATTCAATTGCCCGAAAATAACTCCGGGTAAGACGATTAATATTATTAGTATTTTTTTCATTAACTATTTACTAACCCCTCTGCCTAACGGCATCTCCCCTTTACATGGGAGAATTTTTCAATAAATTCTTTAATTGAGATTTCATTAACAATATCTCTCTTCTTTCAACTATATCTTTCATACTCTCTTACACATCACCCTGTCAAGGGGGATAATGGGGGTTATTCCTCAAATGCTTCTTTACTCCAAAGCTCTCTGCGTTTTCCATCTTTAGCCGAAATTATTGTAAAGTAAACTGCTCCTCCAACCAGAACCAGGAAAATGTAAATCCCCATCGCCGGAACAATAAAAGATTTCAGAGATTCTACATAATTACTTAACATCATTATTGCTGCCATTATAACAGCCAAAATCAAAACTGCAAAGAGGTATCTACTCAATCGAAGATATCCTAATTCATCAATAAATGGTGTTTTAGGAATGATTACTTCAGAATCCGAATCTGCAACCTTATTTTCAATTCTGGAAAAGATCAATGAAACAATCGGTAGAAGGATCACGACACCCCAACCTGCAATTAAAAGGGCACTATCAGGATATCCTTCGTATCCTTTTGATATCAATTTTATCGTTTCGCTAATGATCAATGCAAATATAATAATCGGAATAATAAACTTAATCAGATAATTCCAAAATTTACCAATTCTAACTTCTGAATATTCGTTCGCATATTTCCTGAGCTTATCAATTTTAGAAAACCAGCCAAGAACAATACATTCAATCAATACAACTGCACATAATCCAAAGAACTCGATCCATTTATCAACGATATCCAACCAGAAAAGACCTGCTCCAGTTGTGAATATTAAGCCTATTAGCAGAGCTATGGAAGCCACAGTGATATTCGATCTTTTGATGCCCCAACCAAATTTATCCCGCATCGAAGAAGAAACCGCTTCCAAAAGAGAGAAGGCAGAATCTATCGCCAAAGTCAGCAGCATGAGGAAAAATATTATTCCAAAAAAACGAGCAAAAGGAAGATTATTAATGATAGTGGGATAAGTAACAAAAGCCAATCCCGGACCACCTTTTAAGACACTTTCCACTGCAACACCCTGCAAATGAGCATAATAACCCAAAGCACCAAAGACCGCAAAACCACCAATGAAGGAAGTTGTACAGTTACTTAGCGTTATAATAATCGAACTGTTGATGATCTCTGCATCTTTCTTTAAGAAACTGGAATAAGCGATCATAATTCCAAATCCGATCGACAGAGAATAAAAGATCTGTCCATAAGCAGAAATCCAGACACTGGGATTTAAGAGCTGTTCGAAATGAGGAAACAGATAGTATTTAATTCCTTCCATCGAACCGGGAAGCGTTATGCCGCGAACCACAAAAACTACCAATAACAGCCAGGGCAGAAAAACAGTAACGTAAACAACTTTGGAAACTGTTTTTACACCTTTCCAAACTGCTCCAACGATCAGTATCCAGCCAATAATCAGAGAAATCAAAATCGGTAATTGAAATCCACCCAGTTGATAAGGCCCTTCTGTGAGACCTAAGAAATCTTTGAAGAAAAATGTACCTGTATCACTTCCCCAGGCTTGGGTAAAAGAAAACACAGAATAATTCAAACCCCAGGCCATCACTACAGCATAATAGCATACAATTACAAATCCCACAAAAACAGCCCACCAGCCTACCCATTCGAATTTCTTGCCTATCTTTCGGAATGAAAGCGGTGCGGCCAATTTAAAACGGTGCCCCAGACTGAGTTCCATGATGAGTAATGGAATACCGGCTGTGAGCATGGCAACGATATACGCTACCAGAAATGCCCCTCCACCGTTTTCATAACATTTGAACGGGAAACGCCAGATGTTTCCCAATCCAATGGCAGACCCGATCGCTGCCAGAATAAAAGCTTTTCTACTACTCCAGTGTTCTCTTTTTTCCATCGGTTCTCCTTTATCTAATTGTTTTGGAAAATAATTACTCTATTTTAACTAACCCCTCTGATCGGTAAACCGATCATCTCCCCTTCCAAAGGGGAGCTTTTTCATTGACTGCAAGATGAGAAACTCTGTCAAGTCCCCCTTTGTAAGGGGGAATTAAAGGGGGTTTATTAATGGAATAAATATTTTTACATATTCGAGCGTTTACCATAAATCTCACAAAACCCCTCTA
>QMNP01000305.1 GCA_003647825.1 Candidatus Cloacimonadota bacterium | reverse complement strand
CTCGGATCAAAAATCAGCGAATTGAATTTTCCGAAAATCTAACGATAAACGATTTTACGATACAGAATTAAAACTCTTTTGTAATTCTAACGGTAACCGATTTCTTCAAATTGGCATTCATAATTCTAAAAGAAAAAATACCCTGAATTTAAAATATAAGCAAAAAGTTGCGGAACAGATTTTTTTAAATAATTAATCTTTAATTGTCAAAGAGTTAAGGCAGGGGATAGGCAAAAATTAAATATAAAAATTACCGGTAAAATATCTTCAGAATCGGATTATGAACTTCCAACAAAAATAAAGATAGACAAATATTTTTGGTTTCATAATTTTCAAACTGGTTTTGGGGTTTGCTCCTTTTGCCGATTAAATGATTTTTGAGCGCCAAGAAGTTCATTGATTCTGACTGGGTGTAAGTCCTAGTGAGCTATGAAGTAACTGCTTAATGGCTCTACCGAGTGTTGCGTTTGTTACGGAGGAAAGACTTAGGTTTCTAAAGTCTTTGAGAAGTGGAAAAAAAAAAGAAATAGATTTAGGGGTTTTTCCGAACAAAACAGATGAAGCGTACACAGGGAATTATGCAGACCAGATGGGAGAACGCACTCCTTTAAGTTCCGATATAGCCTCGTAAATTTATCAGAACATAGATGGCGACGCTCTGGAAATAGTCGGAAGCCTATACTGCCTGAACCGTTTTAGTGAGGTACAGTAGCAGGTCTATCGGGGTTGACTTAAAGAACGTGGTATGTATAAAGAGAATTGATGGGAACTTGGGAGACCCGCAAAGCTCCTGATTTGATTTTATAAATCAAATACAGGAAGCCGGACGAACTAAAGGATAAAGGTTATAGCGATGCGGGAGTCGGATCATCTCATAGTACTCTGAGAACGGGCGAGCCGTTTACTTGGGGAAGGGGATGACAATCTTATGTAGCCTGAGGATGAGACATTATCCAGACAGCAGGATTGGAGGTAATAATGCAACGCATACTACAGGGTATAGCGAACAAAGCTCAAAGAGAAAAGAGTTATCGGTTTAGAAATCTTTACACAATGCTTAATGTACAGTATTTATTAGAAAGCTGGAGGTATTTAAATAAGAATGCAGCCAGTGGAATAGATAAGATTAGTGCTAAGGATTACGAAAAGAATTTGGAATCGAATGTAAATGATTTGGTAGAACGTTTGAAAAAGAAGACGTACCGTGCGAAGTTAGTCAGACGAAAAGAGATTCCTAAAGGCAATGGTAAAACACGCCTTTTGGGAATTCCAGCTGTAGAAGATAAATTACTTCAGGTAGCAGTAGCAAGAATTTTAAGCTCAATATTTGAAGAGGATTTTATCGTCCACAGTTATGGTTATCGTTCCGGTATTGGAGTAAAGGAAGCAGTAAAGCATTTAACAGATGAGCTACAGTTTACTTATTACGGTTATGTAGTTGAAGCTGATATTCAGGGATTTTTTGATAATATAGACCACACTTGGTTGTTAGCAATGTTAAACCAAAGGATAAGTGACAAGGCTTTGCTCAATCTCATAGCGAAGTGGTTGAAAGCAGGTATTCTACTTGAAAACAGTAAAGTAATTCATCCTGCAAGTGGAACACCGCAAGGAGGAGTTATTTCACCTGTTTTAGCCAATATATATCTTCATTATGTATTGGATATTTGGACAGAGCGAAAATTCAGCAAAGATTGCATAGGTAAAGTAACCTTTATACGTTATGCAGATGATTTCATATGTCTTTTTCAAAGACAAGAAGAAGCTGAAAGATTTTACAATATCTTAGCTGAAAGACTTGGAAAATTCAATTTGGAATTGGCAATTGCTAAAACTCAGATATTGCTGTTTGACCGTAACAAAATGTTAAAAAGCAAAAGATTTAGTTTTCTGGGATTTGAATTCTACTGGGGATTCAGTCAAAATGCCAAACCCATAGTAAAGCGTAGAACTTGCCCCAAAAAGTTGAAAAGTTCAAGAAAGACAGTAAAAGAATGGATAAAACGTAGCCGAAGTATGAAATTAAAATTTTTGCTGAAGAAATTAAATTCCAAATTACGCGGGTATTACAACTATTATGGTTTAATTGGTAATTACAAAAGTTTGAGTTTATTCAGTTATTTTGTTGAGTGCACTTTATTCAAGTGGCTAAATCGTCGAAGTCAAATGCGAAGTATGAATTGGAAAGAATTTGTTAAAATGTTACGGAAGTATGGTTTTCAAAAACCTTTCATATCAGAAAAGAGAAATTACCAACTTTCATTTTGCTTCAATTAATCTTTGAGTGGATTGCGTAGTGAGTAAGATTGAAGAGCCCAGTGCGGTAATTCCGCTCGCTGGGATCTGTGCGGGGGCGTCCGAGTAATCGGATGTCCTACCGTGACCGATGTGAGGAAGGAATTAATCTGAAAGCGGTTTTGGTTTTGAGGTCTTTATAATCGTAATTCAGGAGAAAAATAATTGAATCGTACAACGCTGGCGTGCCACGTCATCTCACCATGAACATTTGATTTCGGTATTTCCGTAATCATAATGTGATTAGTGAGGTGATAAAAGACGAGCATTTCAAGGTCAAAGAGGTGCAGAATTGCGAGTCCCGTGGACGCAATGTTAGACGACGTGTCGATTCACTCCGTGGCTCGTCTTTTTTTTAGTGGCACGCCAGCGTTAGGCAACATGGAGTGGAGCGACATGTTGCCTAATGGTCGGCAGCTGCCACGCTCTTTCACTTTCTCTTATTGCTTGGCTGTGGAGCTGTGTGTTAACCACAATCTTCATCCAAAAAACATTCAAAAATTACTAATCAAACTGAAAATCTGAAACACCAATAATTGAACCGTCTTCTGCTTTTTCCGGTTGCCAAGAGCGAACCATTATTTTTGGCTCATCAGGATTTTCCAGATCGAACATTAAAAACAAATAACCTTTATCACGATAATCGGAAGAATAGTAATATTGTCCGATTTGCATTCCGTAAACTTTTTT
>QMNP01000304.1 GCA_003647825.1 Candidatus Cloacimonadota bacterium | reverse complement strand
TTCCAATAAAATAGGTGATTTAATAAACGGTATGGTTTCCCGCCACGAGCGCGGTAATTTAGATATTGATATTGAGCGTACCGAGGCATTGCTTCCACGCGCAGAACAATCATCTTCCGAAAGATACAAACCCGGTGACAGACTTCGCGCAGTAGTAATTGATGTACGCGACACCGAAGAAGACCATATTCCGCGTGTGATTTTATCACGGGCGACTACCGGTTTAGTCCGCCGCTTATTTGAAATTGAAGTTCCTGAAATATATGATGGTTTTGTTGAAATTAAAAATATTGCGCGTGAAGCAGGTTACCGAACAAAGGTTTCCGTTGTTTCTCACGATCCAAAAATAGATTCTGTTGGAGCGTGTGTCGGGATTCGCGGTTCACGTGTCAGAAATATTGTTCAGGAATTAAACGGGGAAAGAATTGATATTGTAAGATGGAGCGACAGTATTGAGGAATATGTTACCAATGCGCTGAGTCCTGTAGAATTAGTCCAGGTTTTTGCAGATCCGGAAACGGAACGAATACTTGTCGTTGTACCTGATGACCAAATATCTCTTGCTATTGGAAAATCCGGGCAGAATATAAGATTAACAAGCAAATTGCTTGGTTGGAAAGTTGATGTGGTTAAAGAATCAGAAGCAAATCGAGTTGCGTCCGAACACGGTGTTGATATTTCGGTTGAAGAGGAATCAGACTCTATTTTCGATTCAAGTTCCGATTTTACTGCCACTACTGAAAGCAAAACAGCTGCGGTTAACGAAAGCGGATCTTCGATTTTCGCAACAGACGAAGAATTTGAAGTAGCAAAAGCTGCAAGCACATCGAAAAAGCTGAACGAGATTGACGGCATAACTTCCAAGCAGGTTGAAGCATTTGAAACTGCCGGAATCATCACGGCACACGATTTACTTACAGCTGAAAAAGAGACATTATTATCGATTCCGGGGATTGGCGAAAAGACACTTGAAAAAATTATTGAGACTGTCACGGCAGCCGAATAATATATTGACTTAAAAATCATCAAATTTACACCAGGCACATTCTATGCATTTATTTGAATTAGCAGAGCAATTAGACATCAGCAAAACCGAACTTAAGAAGTTCCTAAAAGAAAAAGGCTACATCTACAAGCTGGATATGGACGCGGTATCTCCTACTGCAGAAACATTAGCATTGAAAGAGCTGCCGCCCATTATTAAGGTCAAGAAAGCTGAGAAAGCCAAAAAAGCTGCTGCCAAACGTGAAATTCAAAAAAAGAAACGTGAGGAAGCGAGAAAAAAACAAGCTGCTGCTAAAAAGAAGTTAGATGCCAAGAAAAAAGCAGAGGAGAAAATTCGCAAAGCTGCTGAAAAAGAAGCTGCTAAAAAGAAGGCTGAAGAGGACAGGAAACGTAAAATTGCCGAAGAAAAAGAAGCAAAAGCGAGAGAAATAATAGAAAAAAAAGAAGCTGAAATAAAAGCAAAAGAAGAAAAAAAGCAAAAGGTTGCCAAAAAAGAAGCCGAAAAAATAAAAAAAGTGGAAGAGGAAAAAGCTCGGGAACTTGCTGAAAAAGAAGCTGAAAAGAAAAGGAAAGAAGAGAGAGCGAGAAATCTTGCTGAAAAACAAATTGCCAGAACTAAACTCGAAAAAGAAAAAAAAGCGGCAATGGAAGAAAAAGCGAATAAAAAAACTTCCCGCAGCAAAAAAGATAATACAAAATCTACAGACAAAATCGAGAAAGTTCCTCTTGACAGAATTAAAAATTCAGGACCGGGAGCCAACGATATTCTTACATCATTTGAAGAAGCAAAAAAATCAACATTGGCAAAACGTACCCGTCCTAAGACTCATTACAATGGAGTTAAGAATACAGAAGCAAAAATAAACAAGCCCCGCACATCTGAATTTGCTCAGAAGCGTCAAAGCATGCCGGGCAGCGCAGCGCCTCAAAACCGTCGCGGCGGGCCTTCACGCCCATTCAAAAGGCACAAATCGCATAAGCACTCCGGCGAGAAACCTTTACAACAAAAAAGTGTTATTAACATACAAGTTCCCATCAGTGTCCGCGATTTTTCTCAGGCAACAGGTGTGAAAGTTGGTGACATTATAGGATTTTTAATGCAAGCCGGAATAATGGCTTCGATTAACCAGGTAATTAATGAAGAAACCGTAAATAGTCTTGCAGAAAAATTTAGTTTTGATGTTTCTATAACTGCAAAAGAGGCTGATCTTGAAAAATCCGCGTTTGCTGATGATGAATTTGCCGAACCATCGGATGCCGAATATGCTACCCGGATGCCTGTTGTAACATTCATGGGACATGTTGACCATGGAAAAACGTCTTTACTTGACGCTATAAGACAAACCGATATCGTTTCAGGAGAGTCCGGCGGTATCACACAACATATTGGAGCATCAGAAGTTCCTTTTAATGACGGTTGGATTACCTTCATCGATACACCGTGACACGAAGCGTTCACTTCAATGCGTGCTCGCGGAGCCAATTTGACCGACATCGCTGTTTTGGTTGTTGCAGCTGATGACGGTCTTATGCCGCAATCGCTTGAAGCAATCGACCATGCGCGAGCAGCGAATGTTCCTATTATAGTTGCGGTAAATAAGATTGATCTCGCGGGAGCTGATCCTGACCGTGTTCTTCGTCAGCTTGCCGAGAGAAATTTAACACCTGAAGATTGGGGTGGAGAAACTATATGCTGTAATGTTTCCGCAATAACGCGTGAAGGGTTAGATAATCTTCTTGAAATGATTCATCTTCAAGCTGAAATGCTTGAACTTAAAGCACAGACCGATGCTCTTGCTGAGGGCGTTGTGATTGAGGCTGATATCGATCCCGGAAAAGGAGCAACAGTTAATGTTCTTGTTCAAAACGGAACATTAAGAAAGGGCGATCCGATAGTTTGCGATGCCTCCTACGCGAAAGCCCGCGCATTAATTAACACCAAAGGCGAATTAGTTAACGAAGCCGGTCCCAGCTGTGCGATTCAGATTCTT
>QMNP01000303.1 GCA_003647825.1 Candidatus Cloacimonadota bacterium | reverse complement strand
TGCTTATAATGCATATGATCCATCTGCTACAATGCCAGAGGGACCGGTAACTTTTGTATTGAATGATCCTGCTGGACTAACATCACTTGCAGCTACCACATCAGGAGATTTCATAGCGGGAGCTTGTTGGCTCGCAGATGAGGAAACATGGTATGGAAGTCAGTATGGTGGAGGATTATATTCTATTGATATCACTACTGGGGCAATGACTTATATTGCAGCAACAACAGAAAGCTTAATGGGTATTGACTATGATGATGCATCCGGGATAATGTATGGTTCAGATGGTACAAGTTTGTACACTGTTGATTGGACAACTGGTGCAACAACCCTGATCGGATCTCATAATGTTGGCTATACAATGATCGGAATTGCAGGAGATGGTGAAGGAAATATGTATGGTGTTACTGTTGATTTCTCATTAACAGCTGATTTATACTCTATCGATTTAGCTACAGGAAATGCAACATCTATTGGTTCAACAGGTGGTCAGTTATTATATGCACAGGATCTTGCTTTTGATAAAGATGACGGTGTTCTATATGCAGCAGCATATTTTGGAGATGGAACTCCACCTGGATTGTATTCAATCGATACAAATACTGCTGCAATGACCGGTCTGGGAGATTTCCCCGGAGGAATGGAAGTTTCAGGTTTTGCTATTCCTTATACATTAGCAGAAGATGACGCTCCCGCTGCTGTTAGTGACCTTGTAGTCACTCCGGATGCTGGTGGTGCCCTTAGTTGTGTTCTTGATTGGGTTAATCCTGATCTAACTTTTAATGGAGACCCGCTTACTGAATTACTTGAAACAAGAGTTTATCGTGATGGAGTTCTTATCTATACAAACTCTAGTCCTGGTATTGGAGATCCTGATAGTTATACTGATGCACCCACAGCATCTGGATTATACAATTATGCTGTAGCGGCTTATAACTCAGTCGGTGAGGGTCCTTCAGTTTCTTTTGAAACCTGGGTTGGTGAAGATGTTCCAAATGTTGTAGAAAACTTGTTGCTTGAAGATGATGATGGGGACGGATATTTAACATGGGTAAATCCAACTACAGGTTTGAATGGTGGTGCTTTCAATGAAACGATCTTAGGATATTACCTTGAAAGAAGCGATGGCATTATAATTGAAGTTACAGGTGAAGTTACAGAATATACTGACACTACAATTCCTAGTGCAGATTATTACAGTTATAATGTAGTCCCATATAACTCAGTTGGTGATGGTGGTAGTGTTACATCTAATACTGAATGGATTGGAGATGCATTTAGTGGTATTCTGATCATTGATCTCGATCCTACTCCTACAGGTTCAACACTTCAGACTTCCATAGAAAACTTTTATGCTGGATCAGTTGCGCTTGCAACCTCTATTGATGAATACCCTATTACACAAGATATTGATGCTGTGTTCTTACTTGTAGGTATTTACAGTAGTAATTATCCATTACAGGAAGCTGATGTTACAGCGCTTACAAATTATCTTGACGGTGGTGGAAATGTGTATCTGGAGGGTGGAGATACATGGGCTTTTGATGTTCCTACTTCATTGCACGGATATTTTAATATTACTCCTTTAATGGATGGTACAAGTGATCTCGCAACTGTTGATGGAGCAGATTTCTTGGCAGGAATGACTTGGTCTTATTCGGGTGAGAACAACTGGATCGATCAACTTGCACCTATAGCTCCTGCAGTCACTATTTTCTCAAATACTGCTATAGGATATGATTGCGGTATTGCTTATGATTCTGGTACTTATAAAACAGTCGGAATTTCTTTTGAAATCACAGGTCTTGGTGGAACTAATACCCTTGATGAAGCTGTAGAAGGAATCGGTAACTTCTTTGGCATTTTTGGTCCACAACCAGATCCAGGTTATATAGAAGGAACAGTAGTAATTGCTGATGGTGCTGGCGATGTGGAAGATGTAGTAGTTGAAGTTGGTGGTGAAACTACTAATCCGGCTGCAGACGGAACATATTCTCTTGAACTCCAGCCTGGAACGTATGATGTAACAGCTACACTTACAGGTTATGATGAAGAAACGATTACTGGTGTGGTAGTTACAGAAGGTAATATTACATCGGGAGTAGATTTTACACTAGTTACAGATGGAGATGAGATTGTTATAGCAGCAACAAAGCTTAATGGTAACTATCCAAATCCATTTAATCCAGTTACAACTATCGGTTATTCTATAAAAGAAACCGGCAATGTAACCCTTGAGGTTTACAACTTAAGAGGTCAGTTAGTAAAGAGACTTGTTAATGAAGTAAAACAAACAGGTGATTATACAGTAAACTGGAATGGAACAGATAATTCTAATAAATCTGTATCAAGTGGTGTTTACTTCTATAAAATGGTTTCAGAAGGAAACATTGGTAGATATACATCTACTAAGAAAATGATCCTTATGAAATAAGAGAATTTAGTTCCGATGATTTTAGTCAAAGGAACAACTTTTTCTTTCTTATGAAATAGTAGCACAAAGCTCTGTCTTTGTGGAATACAAAACGCCCCGAGAAATCGGGGCGTTTCTTTGTTTCAATCACATACATTGTAAACTGGCATTAAATCAATACTATTATTGTATGTGGTTTAACCTATAAGAGGATGTAGATTAATCAATCATAAATTACATTATATTAGAGAATTGGTTAAACATAAATAATTAAACACTAATTTATTAAAACTATTTGACAAATAATAATTAAAACAAAAAAAATAAAACAGTTAGTTAATTAAATATTATAAATGGAAATATCAAAGTTAAGTTTTATTGTGGTGTTACTATCGTAATCAGGTTTTTTTAATGTAAATAATTAAGCAAGTAAATTTAAATAAGGAGACAAAAATGAAAAAGTTAATTGTTTTTATGATCGTATCTTTTCTAATCTTGGGACTTTCACTTAGTGCAAAAACAGATGGGAAGATAATCCCCAAAGATATGACAGGATTAGCACCGCGTCAGCTTTTTAATTCATCTGA
>QMNP01000302.1 GCA_003647825.1 Candidatus Cloacimonadota bacterium | reverse complement strand
GCTTCTCGCTGTTGCTTACGAAGCAATCTCTATAAATAGTAATCAACTAGCAATATAGATTGCTTCAGCAGAAACTCTCTGATAGATGCTTCGCAAAGACAAAGTTTGTATTATGCAGAAGGCTTAACTGAATAAAGATAAGGAGGAAAAAAATGAAAAACAAGCAATATCAGATTTTCAGTTACTTAATAGTCAATTCTTTATCCCTCCTGCTTTTACTCCCCTAGTGGGGATAATAATTATACATCTCAATAACTATAAAAATATCAAAAAACTATTAACAGGAGCAATAAAATGGAATATCCATTTGATAAAATAGAGAAAAAATGGCAGAAGATCTGGAAGGATAAACGGATTTTCAATGCTGACAATAATTCAGCGAAACCGAAATATTATATCCTGAGTATGTTTCCATATCCTTCGGGAGCACTACATATGGGGCATGTTTCCAATTATTCAATTGGTGATGCGATCACGCGTTATAAGCTGACTCAAGGATATAATGTAATGCAGCCAATGGGTTACGATGCTTTTGGAATGCCGGCAGAGAATTTTGCCATTCAACATAACTCCCACCCTAAAATCACAACCGAAGAAAACATCGATATTATGCGTAAGCAATTTGATATGATAGGATTCGGTTTAGATTGGGAACGGGAAGTATCTACCTGTCGTCCAGATTATTACAAATGGGGACAGTGGTTCTTTAAAAAAATGTATGAGAACGGACTGGTTTATAAAAAATCCAGTTTTGTGAACTGGTGTGACGAGTGCCAAACAGTTTTAGCAAACGAACAGGTTGAAGGTGGAACCTGCTGGCGCTGTGAAAGTACAGTTCGTCAGAAAGAACTGGAACAATGGTTTTTCCGCATTACAAAATATGCAGATGAACTGCTGGATTTCAGCGGATTGACCGATTGGCCGGAGCGTGTGAAAATCATGCAGACCAACTGGATCGGTAAAAGTTTTGGCACGAATATTCACTTCAAACTGGAAGGAAAAGACGATGTCATCACAGTTTTTACAACACGTCCTGACACAATTTTCGGCTGCACATTTATGGCTCTGCCACCAGAACATCCACTGGTAAGCCGTTGGCTGAAAGATGAACCAAAAGATTCTGAATTCACAAAATTCTGCGATAAAGTAATTAATGAAGATAAGATCAGTCGTTCTGCTGAAGATACAACAAAAGAAGGAATCTTCAGTGGAAGATTCGCTATTAATCCGGTGAACGGCGAGAAAGTGCAGATCTGGATTACAAACTATGTATTAATGGATTATGGAACTGGTGCTGTGATGGCTGTTCCGGCTCATGATCAGCGTGATTTTGAATTTGCCAGGAAATATGATATTCCAATTAAAATTGTCATTCAGAATCCTGAGAAATCTCTGATTCTGGAAGAAATGACTGAAGCTTACATTGAACCGGGAATTCTGGTGAATTCAAAACAATTTAATGATATGGAAAGTGTTGCTTCCAAGAAAGCAATTTCTACCTGGATGGACGAAAACGGAATGGGTGAAGATACCATTACCTATCGTCTGCGTGACTGGGGTGTAAGTCGTCAGCGCTACTGGGGAAATCCAATTCCAATAATTCACTGCGACAAATGCGGTGAAGTTCTGGTGCCGGATGAAGAATTGCCTGTAATGCTGCCGGACAACGTAGAACTGGGTAAAACGACTCAGAATCCGCTGTTGAGTGTGAATGACTGGGTAAACACAACTTGTCCCAACTGCGGAGCTCCAGCAAGGCGTGAGACGGATACAATGGACACATTCGTAGATAGTTCCTGGTATTTTGCCCGTTATGCAGATGCACACAATGCTGAAATGCCTTTTACTAAAAAAGCAGCAGATCACTGGCTGCCGGTCGATCAGTATATTGGCGGCATTGAACATGCAGTAATGCATTTGATGTATGCCCGTTTTTTCCACAAATTTATGCGTGATATCGGAATGGTGAGTTGTGATGAACCTTTTGCACGTTTGCTCACACAGGGCATGGTAACCAAAGACGGAGCCAAAATGAGCAAATCAAAAGGTAATGTAGTTGATCCGCAATACATTGTAGATCGTTACGGTGCAGATACTGTACGAGTATTCATGCTATTTGCATCTCCACCCGATAAAGATTCGGAATGGAGTGATGAAGGCGTGAAAGGAGCTTTCCGTTTCTTGAATCGTGTCTGGCGCATCTTTGAGGATAAATTAGATATAATAAAACAGAATGTCATCCTGAGTGATCCGGTAGTGACGGATCGTATCGAAGGATCAAAAAATGAAAGTATCTCTTCCTCACTCAAAGATCTGAGATTCAGCACGCATCACTTGATAAAGAAAGTGAGAGAAGATATTGAAGAAAGAATGCACTTCAATACAGCTATTGCAGCCATCATGGAGCATTTGAACAAAGTTTATATTACAGAAACGGAAAACCTGAACGATACAGAAAAAGCAATCTTTGCGGAATCATGTGCTGTAATACCACGTCTGCTGTATTTCTTTGCTCCTCATATTAGTGAAGAACTTTGGAAAATGATCGGCAACGTTGAACTGGTGCATGAAGCCGGAATCCCAGAATACAATCCAAAATTCCTGGTGAAAGATGAAGTTACTTATGTTGTACAGGTAATGGGTAAACTGCGTGGCAAATTGGAAGTACCGATCGATTTGCCGCAAGAAGAGATAAAGAAACTTGCTTTAGAGATAGAGAACGTACAGAAATTCATCGAAGGAAAAACAGTGCAGAAGATCATCGTGGTTCCCAAAAAGCTGGTGAGTATTGTAGCTAAATAATTTGCGGACATGACTTAACAAGCTCTGCTGATTGAGTTAAGAAAGCAGAAAGATAGATGTAAGGGCGATTCACGAATCGCCCTTATTATAAACACAGAAATAATCAACTTGTTGATCTTCAGATTGTTGATGAATGGCTGAAAATTAAGTTGAAAAACAACATTCCAAAGATTCGACAAAGTCGAAACATTAGGAAGTTTATAGATAACTATTTCCAAACCGTTGCG
>QMNP01000301.1 GCA_003647825.1 Candidatus Cloacimonadota bacterium | reverse complement strand
CGTTTACAGCTTTTTGAAGAAGTAGAGTTGATGCAGAAGTATGTAGAAATTATTTCTACAATCGATGTCCTCAGTAATCTCGCGTATATTGCTTATCATTATAATTATAACCGACCTGTCTTTAATGATCAGGGAACTGTTAATGTTGTAAACAGCCGTCATCCGGTAATTGAACAACTTTTAGAAAATGAAGAATTCATTCCAAATGATATTAACTTAAATGATACAGATAACTTAATTTCTTTAATTACCGGCCCTAATATGGCAGGTAAATCTACCTATTTAAGGCAAGTTGGATTGCTGGCAATAATGGCTCAAATGGGCAGTTTCATTCCAGCTGACTCAGCTGAACTTCCAGTATTTGATAAAGTATTCACTCGAGTTGGAGCATCAGATAACTTAGCCATGGGACAAAGTACTTTTCTGGTAGAGATGATCGAAACTGCCAACATACTCAATTCTGCAACACCAAAATCATTGATAATTTTAGATGAAATTGGCCGGGGAACAAGTACTTTTGATGGTTTAAGTTTGGCTTGGGCTATTGTAGAATACATTCATAATAATAAGAAAATTGCGGCAAAAACATTATTTGCAACCCATTATCATGAACTCACAGAGCTGGAAAATGTGTTGGATAAAGTTAAGAATTTCAATATCATCGTAAGAGAATGGAATGACGAAATAATTTTCCTCAGAAAAATTGAACGAGGTTGTGCAGATCAAAGTTATGGCATTCAAGTTGCCCGATTGGCAGGAGTTCCCGGCAAAGTGATCAAACGCGCCAAACAGATCCTTAAAAACCTGGAAGAGCACGAATTAAGTGCTCAAGGTCTATCGGCTACTGCTCGAAAACAGCTTCTTAATTCCACTTCTCAACTCGATATTTTTGATGCAATTATCGAAAAAGCAGATCAAAAGGACGAAATCCTGGCAGAGATCAAAAATGTGGATGTAGAAAATATCACACCAATTGAAGCAATAAAGATACTTTCAGAACTTCAAGAAAAACTATAAGCATATTTTTCTAATAAATATTCAGGGAAATAGTAAAATGATAATAGTAAGTGCATGTCTGGCAGGAATTAAATGCCGTTATGACGGCAATGATAATTCAAATGAAAAAGTAATAGAAATGATAAAGCAGGGAATTGCTATTCCCGTTTGTCCTGAACAACTTGGCGGTTTATCAACTCCTCGAGTTCCAGTTGAAATCATGGATAGTCGTGTTTGTTCAAAAGATGGTAGGGATGTTACCGAGCAATTTACAAAAGGTGCAGAAGAAACCTTGAAAATTGCTAAAATGCTGCAATGCAAAAAAGCGGTTCTTAAACAGCGTTCCCCTTCCTGCGGTTTTGGTTTGATCTATGATGGAACACATACGGGCAAGGTTATTAAGGGAAATGGTGTAACTGCTGAATTACTCTTTAAAAACGGCATTAAAATATTAACTGAAGAAATGATTTAAAAAAGCCGGAACTTACGTAATGTTCCGGCAATTTTATTTTCAGGTAAAAAATCAATAGATTCTATTTACCTTTTTTCTTATGTCTGTTCTTACGAAGACGTTTCTTTCTTTTGTGATTACTTATCTTGAATCTCTTTCTTTTTTTACCGCAGGGCATTAATCCTCCAAAAACTACTTGAGTAAGTTCTTGTTTGCGCCGTCAACTTCGTCTTTAAAGGCTCTTGAAAATTTGAAAGTAGGCACAATACGCTTTGGTACTGTTACTTTTTCTTCGGTTTTAGGATTTCTTCCGATTCTTTCTTTACGTTCTTTAAGTTTAAAAGTACCAAATCCTCTAATTTCGATATGCTTGCCATCTTTCATTGAATCTTTAACAGCATCTAAAAACGCATCAACTGCGAGAGCTACATCTTTACGAATAATTCCTGTTTCTGCTGAAACAAGTCTAACTAAATCTGCTTTTGTCATAACTTATATCTCCTTATTTATTTATCAACGCTATTTGTTTTTTTTTAGATGTAAATATCTGTCAAGCACTTTCTGTGTAACTTTTTGATAATTCGCATCTTACACTTTATCCTGATTTTCTGATCAAATTCTAGATTATAGTTAAAATAGTTCATTTATAATATAACAACTAATTAATAAGATAATAATTATTGACATTGGAAATGAATGTTAATATTTGGATGAGTTTCAAATATACATAAATTAAAGGATTATTTGATGGATAAAGTAAAATTTGGTCTTATCGGATGTGGAAGAATTTCTGCTAAACACTTTGAAGCAATTGCTCAGATTGAAGATGCGGAAATTATTGCTTGTGCAGATATTATAAAAGCAAGAGCTCTGGAAGCCGCAGAGAAGTACAAAGTAAAATCTGTTTATAAAGACTATACAAAGATGTTAAAGTCAGAGGTTTTAGATGCGGTTATTATCTGTACACCAAGCGGACTGCATCCACGTATAGGTATTGATGTTGCAAATCGCAAAATTAATGTCGTATCAGAAAAACCGATGGCAATTGATCTGAAATCAGCTGATGAGCTTGTGAGAGCTTGTGACGATAATCAGGTTGAACTTTTTGTAGTTAAACAAAATCGTCTGAATCCGGCAATTCAACTTTTGAAAAAAGCAATAGATAAAGGACGTTTTGGCAGATTGTTCGGTGCTAATGCTACAGTTAGATGGACTCGTCCCCAGCAATATTATGATCTGGCAAAATGGCGTGGTACCTGGGAGTTTGATGGTGGAGCTTTTATGAATCAGGCATCACATTATTTTGATTTGATCCAGTGGTTGATGGGACCTGTTGATTCTGTTATGTCTTTTACTGCAACGCTGAATCACTCAATTGAAACTGAAGATCAGGGAGCCGGACTTATTCGTTTTAGAAATGGAGCTATCGGTGTTGTGGAAGTAACAATGAATACGTTCCCCAAAAATTATGAGGGTTCAATTACAATAATGGGCGAGAATGGAACGGTAAAAATTGGTGGAATAGCTGTGAATAAAGTTGAACATTGGGAATTCAAAGATTATGATGACGATGACAAGCTCATTGAATCTGCAGCT
>QMNP01000300.1 GCA_003647825.1 Candidatus Cloacimonadota bacterium | reverse complement strand
GTTCCGTTCCAAACTACCGAATAAGTGTTGCTTCCCGCTTGTGTCATCCTGAGTTCTGTCGAAGGACGGGAAGTAATTGAATTAATTTTACCATATCCCTCGATAAGATGCTGCGCATCACTCAGGACGACACGTAAAGTTTTCACTTTCTGTCCCTTCAAACTATAAATCACCAATTCGGTGTTTTCGGGAATTTCGGGGTTTGATGTAAATGAGATGGTCGTAGAAGGATTAAATGGGTTAGGGAAATTGATCAGCTGGTCACTGGACATTGGTAATTGATCATTGGTTGTGATTGTAGAGATATATTCGAAAGCACCCATGTCAATTTGACTACCAGTGACTCTTGGATTTCCCAACAAGTCAAATTCAGCTACTTCATTATTCCAGGGAAGTTCTGTTATGCCAGAATCAATGCAGGGAGAATTGGACAACAGCGAAAAATCATTTTCTATCTGATTCGCAAATTCTGGATCAGCATCAATATTTCCTACACCTTCAAATCCAAATTCTATATCGTTGTGTTCAACATAAAATGGTTTACAGAATAATAATGGACTTTCTTCAAAGAAATAATCCTCATTTTCCCAGATGATATTATTGTAAACCTGCGGTTTGGCTTGGAAGGTGTGGATTGCTCCGGTGCTAACAAAAATATCTTCATTCAAAACTTGATTCTCAATGATGGTGTTATTGATAATCCTTGGATAAGAATATGTGCAGTAAATTGGTGATCCACCCAGGAAAGCATAATTTCCCGAAAATATGTTATTAATGATCATCGGATTGGAATTGAACTCCAAACTGATTGCTCCTCCATAGTCGGCAACATTACTTTGAAAGATACAGTTTTCGATCTTTAGATCGGAAAAATCGAAACAGGAGATTGCTGCACCGACACCATTTTCATCTACATTTTTAGAATATTCAATAATACAATATTGCAAAATAGAAGACTGCCCCGAATAGGATGTATTGATGAAACGAATGCCGTTCCATGCTCCATCAATGGAATGATCTAATGAGAAAAATTCGGATTGAGCTGATGTGAAATGTATTAAATTATCTGCTTCTCCCAAAGCTTGAATGGAGCCTTGAATTTGCAGAGAATAAAAATCTTGAAATTCGACTTTCACTCCGGCGGGAATGATGAGAGTTGCTCCAGGTAGAACTTGTATATTTCCTATTACTTTTACAGTGTCGGCATTCCAAAATGTGTCTTCAGAAATAGCTCCACTCACTTCAATTGAGTTTTTGAAATTCTGCCTTAAATATAACTGATTTCTTTGTGCTTTATCATTTTCATTTCGTAAAGTGCTTTCTGTTGCAAATATCTGACAGCCGTAACCTTCTGCTGGTGATCCCGGAGTTACCCGATAATCACCGTTAGCCGGATCAATTAATTGCGGATCGGAGCCAATTTCGTTATTCGACCAGGCCCAACTGACCTGTTGTGGTGGATTTCAGCCATATTCGCAAAGCTCTACAAAATGTCTTAGCGAATCAGAATTAATCACTGGAAGATCATGAAAACTCCAGTTATCGACCAGCTCCGGAATTCCGTAAGTTGAATAAAAAATGCTGATCGCAATATTAGCTCCGGTCGGCAGCCATTCCATTGGACTACCATTTATGTAAGTGAAATCATCACCAGTTTCGATAGCATTCACAAAAATATTTCGTTCAAGCCGAATTCCTGCACCAGCTCCAAAAATCCGTACTCCATAATCGTGAGTATTGTAAAATGTGCAGTATTCTACATAACCGGTTGGTTCGATCAATTCATCTGTTAAGTTGATACCACGGTAACGAATATTACCATTAATGATAATGCAATTATCGATTTCAAGAATATTATTGCAATATGAAATACAGATCTGTTCTCCCTGCAGATCAAGGATAGCACCATTGCCAATAATTTTTACATCCTGTCCTTCATTACCTTCCAATTGAGTGGTTATCGGGCTGAAGATATTGCCGATGAGAAGTCCGCCTGTATAAACCTGCCCTGTATCTAATTCCAGATATTTATCAAAACCGGCATTAGCCGGAGCAGTTTCGTAAACTTCTTTTAAAGAAATGGAATGAAGGATTCCCATCAACAAAACGATAACTATTAAAATACTCCTTTTCATTTTTTCTTTCTCCAGCGCAGGAAAGCTCTGGTTGCATAAGGTGAATCAATCTCTGCTTTGTTTATCTTTCTATTTAATACTGCCCACATTACTGCGGCTATAATTAGCAAACCAAAGGAAGAAAATATCTGCACGATGCAAAGAAGATTAAAGAGTGAGTGCATTAACATTGCCAGAAGTAATCCGGCAAAAACAATCCAGATTTTAGCGTCTTTCTCGAATTTATATCTGCCCAGGGCATAGCCCCAGAAGCTGGAGAAAAGGGCATGCGCGGGAACCGAAAGAAAAGCACGAATGAGAAGTGTGCTGGAAAGCATAAATGGCATTTGAGAATATCCTTGCAGCAGATACATGGCATTTTCCAAAGAGGCAAATCCCAATGCAACCGAAGCTGCGTAAACAATTCCATCCATTGGCTCACTGAAGTTCTTGTTGCGATAGAAAAAGATCCAAACCATCAGAAATTTACTGAATTCTTCGATTATCGGTGCAGCAATTACTGCATTGACAATTTCACCGAAATTAAATGGAAGCTGAATTCCAATAACAACAAAAACTGATAGGATACCAGTTAAATATGCTGCAATGATCTTTTTACGAGGTTCCGGTTCAATTTCATCCCGTTTGTAGAAATACCACAGCCAGTATAAACCTGGTGCGAAACCAATTAGAAAATAATGCATTTATTCACCTTTGTTCTGGTCATTTACATATCACCTCTACTTTCTTACACTTGCAACAAAGCTCCTGTTAGTAACGTTGATTAATTCGTGAAATTTGTGGTTTCAATTCTTTTTCTCTTATTCATGATATTATTTGCTGTATAGATGATCAAGGCCAGCCAGACAAATGAAAAACCGATCAATTGATTATTCGAGAAAGCTTCTTTAAAAACTATCAACCCGATTAAAAACTGCAAAGT
>QMNP01000299.1 GCA_003647825.1 Candidatus Cloacimonadota bacterium | reverse complement strand
CTAAAACCGTTCGCAAGGTTTGAATATATTATTGTGCCATGCATTTCTATCATATACAATTCCTTAAAGTGTTAACCATTGCGAAGGTCGATATAAGCAAGAAGTTCTAAAACCGTTCGCAAGGTTTAGATATATTATTGTGCCATGCATTTCTATCATATACAATTCCTTAAAGTATTAACCATTGCGAAGGTCGATATAAGCAAGAAGTTCTAAAACCGTTCGCAAGGTTTGAATATATTAGCTCCCGAGACTGACAGGCAAACTTGGGAACAAGAATTATTTTTTTGTTTCTTCTTCAGATTTATCTTTTTCAATTTCTTTTATTTCGTCTTTTTTTGCTTCTGCTACTTCTGGTTTTTCTTCAATCTGTTCTTCAACTTCTTCTATATCCGGCTTTTTTGCTGTTTCTGAAGTTTCTTCTACCTTAGTTTCTTCCTCAGTTTTCTCCGGTTTCTTCTCGCTGAAATCTTTATCTGAAAGCTCGATCTTCATTTCGTTAACCTGTTTCATTTTTTCTTTGATAGTTTTTTTCTGCTTAGCAGACACATGTTTCAATACAATTTCAAAGATATCATCAGCATCAAGAGTTTCTTTTTCCAGTAGAATATCAGACATTGCTATCAGTAATTTCTTATTTTCTTCCAATATCTTTAAAGCATTCTCTCGTGCTGTATCTACAAGCGAGCGTATTTCCTGATCTATGATTCTGGCTGTATCTTCACTAACATTATCGTGTTGAGATATATCTCTTCCCAGGAATACATCAGTTTGTTTTTGAGCTACTACTAAAGGACCGATCTTCTCGCTCATACCCCAGTTACAAACCATTTTACGGGCAATATCAGTTGCTCTTTGAATATCGCTGGAAGCACCGGTTGTAAGTTCTCCAAACATTATTTCTTCCGCAGCTCTTCCACCTAAAAGTTGTGTGATCATCTCTTCGAGATAAGATCTGGAATAAGTAGATTTTTCTGTTTGCAGATAATGAGTAGCACCACCGGAAAATCCGCGAGGTATGATTGTAACTTTATGAATTGGTTCAGTTTTTTCCTGGAAAATTGAGCAGAGTACATGACCAACCTCGTGAATTGACGTGTTCTTTTTGTCTTCATCTGAGATCACTTTGCTTTTTAGTTCTTTACCCATGGTCACTTTATCTTTTGCCTCTTCAAAGTCATCCATTTCGATCTTCTTCTTGTTTTTTCGGGCTGCTAATAGTGCTGCTTCATTTACCAGATTTGCCAGGTCTGCACCGCTGAAACCAGGAGTTGCACGAGCAATTACTGTAAATGTAATTTCTTTGGCAAGAGGGAGTTTGCGAGTATGAACCTTTAAAATTTCTTCTCTTCCTTTTATATCGGGAAGATCGACTATTACTTGTCTGTCAAAACGTCCCGGACGAAGAAGAGCCGGATCGAGAACATCCGGTCTATTTGTGGCAGCGATAATAATAACAGAATCGTTAGGATCAAAACCATCCATTTCCACCAGAAGTTGATTCAACGTCTGTTCACGTTCATCATGACCGCCACCTAAGCCTGCACCACGATGTCTCCCTACAGCATCGATCTCGTCGATAAAAGCGATACAAGGAGAGTTCTTCTTGGCTTGAGCGAACATATCTCTAACTCGAGATGCTCCAACTCCTACGAACATTTCCACAAAATCTGATCCACTAATACTAAAGAAAGGAACTTTTGCCTCTCCTGCTACAGCTTTAGCCAGCAAGGTCTTTCCAGTTCCAGGTCTTCCTAAAAGAAGCACACCTCTGGGAATTCTTCCTCCCAGTTTCTGGAATTTTTTGGGAGCTTTTAAAAATTCAATAATTTCTTCCAGTTCTTCTTTTGCTTCATCAACGCCTGCCACATCATCAAAAGTTACTTTTGTTTCTCCATTGTTTGCAAGTTTAGCTCTGCTTTTTCCAAAGCTGAAGGCTTGACCAGCTCCACCGCGCATTCCACGCATTATAAAGATCCACACTCCAATGAAAAGCAGAAACGGGAACCAGGAAAATAATAAAGCTAATAACTTATTTGGTTTTTGGGAATAAACCGTTATTCCTGCATCCGTTAACTTTTGAACCAGGGCCGGATCTTGAAACGGTAAATATGTTGAAAGGCTTTGACCTGTGATGCTGGTAATGGTAACGTTCTTTTCATCAAATCCAGCTTTTTGCACTTCTCCTCGTTTTACCATTTCCAGAAAATCGGAGTAAGAAATTTCCTGAACTTTCTGGTTAGTCATACGACTCATTTGGAACATTACAACAACTATCAATAACAGCACGATCCAGAAGGTTATCGTCTGAGATTTTTTCATCTTTGGAAACTGATTTTTATTATCAGGATTTGGCTTTTTCGGATTGTTTTGATTATTTGCCATTAGCTTTTTTATCTCCTAAAATTCACTTTATTTTTAAATAAGTTAATTATAAATTTCTTCTTTCAAAATTCCAATGTAAGGAAGGTTACGATATTTTTGTGCGTAATCTAATCCATAACCTACAACGAATTCATTTCCTACTTCAAAACCCACATAATCGATCTTGATCTCTGTTTTATGAGCTTCAGGTTTATCCAATAGAGCACATATCTTTACAGAAGCAGGTTTGTGCTGCTTAAAATACTCATTAATATAATTCAATGTTAATCCACTATCAATAATGTCTTCAATGATTATAACATGTCTGTTCAAAATATCGCAATCGATATCTTTTTTTATGCGAACAACTCCAGAAGATTTTGTACTGTCTCCATAACTGGAAAGAGATAAAAAGTCTATTTCTAAAGGTATCGTCATTTTCTTTATAAGATCTGTCATAAAAATAACACCGCCTTTCAAAATACAGACAATTACAGGATTTTTACCCGCATAATCTCTGGAAATTTCGGCAGCTAATTGTTCTACTCGATTTTGCAATGTAATCTCATCGAATAATATTTTTGCCATATCAGCTTTCATAATATTTATTCTCTCCTTAATTAGGTTAAATGAATTGCTATCGAGAACTGCAAATTTGTTCAGGACAGTGACCATATCAATTTATCTACTAACGTT
>QMNP01000298.1 GCA_003647825.1 Candidatus Cloacimonadota bacterium | reverse complement strand
TGACCGTGTGGGCGTTGGTGTCCACGGCGATAATTTCGCCGATGGCATCAAAATGATTTTTATACCGGCTGTAGGCCGTGATGTTATATCCGTTGGATGCACACTGAGCCATGCGACCTGTAATGATTGAGTCGTAGCTAGGCTCTTGAATCATATTACTGCCTAATGGATCGGCATCAAAACCGTCCTTGAACTCTTCAATTAACCGTTTATCCCATCCCAGAAAAACAACGAGATGCCCGCCGAAATCACCATTCATTTGCAGGAGGGGATAGGTCGCGAGAAATTCTGCATCGGTGTTAATCAAAGAAAGCCGATAGGCATTTCCTGCAGACGGAGTTGTAAAGAACTCGAAAATCGGTGAGGCATAGAATGTCGGCATAAACGGCGCGTTGAAACAACGCAACAGATGCGTTCGATATTGCTCATTTGTAGAGGTGGTAAACCGCAGGTCATTTTTTTCTTCCAGCTCATTGACCGAGCCTTCGGCGAAGGCAAATCCGATTTTGTGACGCCAGATACGATGCAAAAGATGAAGCCTCGGTGCCAGACGCATACAACCTTCGTCGTTGTTGATCGTCCACGTACCGAACAGCGTGGGTTTCCCCTCTTCGGCTAGAAAGTTATAGAGAGTTCTGTATTCGTCGGTATCCGGAGCATCGGCGGCGGGGCATTTTGGTTTCACCTGCGGGTAGGTGTCGGCTGGCTCATAGTATTGAGCAAAATCAATATATTGCTGTAACAGCTCGTTGGTCTTTGCCGCTCGCAAATGGAGGGACACATCAACATAGTTCGTTTCACTAAATTCAGGCCGGCTCCAAAAGTATTCTGGTTTGTACATTTTTACGTTCGGAAAAATATCACCCTGCTGAACTTCATTCCCAGCCTGCAGTTCTTGATTGTAAGTGTAATACGAATCGGAGGGGAGTGATCGCGGAACGACGCTGCCCCCGAAATAGCCGCAGTATCGAGCCAGTGCCCATTCGTAGAAGGCCGCCTTGTCTTCATTCGTCAGCGTTTCGTGATTGTAAATTTTGTGAAGAACAGACAAGCCCGCTTCGAGAGTAGTTTGATAATCTACATGGTCAGGACGATCATTGGTTGGAAATTTGGTCAACACCGGAAGCTTCCGCCCCCGAAAATAGCCCTTCGATCCATCCCACAGGGTGTTATCGTTCTCGGGAACCTTCTTCATGAGCATGTCGTTCCAGAACTCGGTTTTGGCGAGGGGGAGATAGAGCTTGTCGGTCTCGTTGGTGATCGGCTCACCGGCCCGCCAGCGTGCGATCAGATCCTCGCCATCGGTTGCCAGCCAGTTGGTGTACACAGCGACCAGTGCCGTTTCCTCCGCGCCTCCCCAGTTCTGAATTTCTTCGTTACGGGCATGAATGCAGCGGGAAAGGCGGCAGCCCCAGACGATCTCGTCGTATTCGCTGTTGTTAAACGGATCGATATGAATCGGCAATGTATTGGCACTGAGTGTTCCAGCCAGACAGAGGCCGAGTAATGCGATGATGGAACTAATTTTCATTTTCATGTTTATTTCTCCTTTTTATTTAACCGGATACGTTTCAATCCAGGCCTGCACTTTGCGAAGGGTTTCGGGCGGGCAACCCTGCGGAAGCTCACCGCCGGTATTGAGCACCAAACCGCGATGATGCGGCAGTGCGTCGAGTTCCTGTTCGAGTCCGGCAATGATTTCGTCGGGCTCCTTCATCCAGAGGCAGGCATTGGAGCCGCCGATCAGCAGTTTGTCGGTCTGTGCGCGCACGCGCTCCAGATGAGTATTGCCGACGGGCGGTGTCGTGATGGCTTCGTAGCCCCACGCCGGAACCTTGACAAAGTGTTCGATCATACCGTCGATATGTCCGCACATATGCAGGATCAGTTTTTTGCCGGCATCACGGAAAATCTCTGCATATTCGATCAGGTGAGGCATGCAGTATTTTTCGTACTGATCTGGAGAAATCATGGTGGAGGAGGTGTTTTCGTAGAGGCAAATCAGATCGGCCTCGCAGCCCTCCGCCATAATTTTCGCTTTCTGAAGATTCACCTGATGCATCGCCTCAAAAAGCTCCTGCACCTTCTCTTCGCAGTCGATCAGGAAAAAATGCCCCTCCTGCAAGCCGGCGATCAGTTCGATAAAATGCATGAGCGGCGACTGTCCGAGGTTGGCCAGAACAGCATACTTCCCGGCAGCCTCAGCCTGTGCGCGAAAACCCGCACTTTTCTGTGCGTAGTCCGGCTGTGCTTCAAAGGTCATGCTCCTGAAATAGAGGATCATCTTGTCGAGGTCATCTTCGTCCTTCACCGGCATCTCATGCGGCGTCCACGAGTTGGTGGATTCATCGAACACCGAAACCGATTCCAGATCGCCCGCAGGTGTTTTGATCCGGGTGATCTGCCGGTTATCGTCTTTCTCTACAGTCGCCTCACACCCTGAAAGGGTTCTTTTGAACGGCCAGACATCTCCCATAAAATAGGCACATCCCACCCAGTCGTAGATTTCAGGAAGCTCCATGCTGTCAAACGGGGCCGCATTGGCTTTCTGATAGGCTCCGAAATAATTCAGTTTCGGCCAGAAAGGAATGTGGTCTACCTCTTTGCCCTCAATCGCCGCAATCAATCGTTCTCTTCTGTTCATGATAACTGTTCTCCTTTAGCTTTCTTGTCAAATTCCCCGGGCGTTATTGCCGGCGCCCATCGCCGCGGAAATTTCCCGCGCCGTTTTCATAACAGGCTCCCGGAACTGCTTGATCAGTTCCTTTTCGGTGTAGTACATGCTTAAAACACTGAGGCACACCGTGCCCGCGACCTGATGTTCATGATCCCATACCGGAGCCGCCAGGCAGAAAATACCGGTCGCGTTCTCCTCCCGATCCACGGCATAACCCGCCTCGCGAATCTGTGCGAGTTCCTTCAGGAGAGCGGTTTTTGTCGTGATCGTTTTTTCCGTTTTCTTCTTCAGCCCTTTGGCAACGATTTGATCCACAAACGCCTTCGGCGCGTGCGCCAGAACCAGCTTCCCGGAAGCGCCGCAATGCAGAAAGCCGACCATCCCGACAG
>QMNP01000297.1 GCA_003647825.1 Candidatus Cloacimonadota bacterium | reverse complement strand
ATTAGAAAAATAAGCAAATATGCATCATCCGAATTTCGGGCTGGATGCTTTTACTAAAGAAAGTGACAGCAGGGTAAATTACCGATAAAGTCCGTCCGGATCAACTTTTTCCCGCAGGATTGTGAGTTCTTCCTCTGTAGGTGGCGCATTTTGTTCCACATTATCGGCAACTAAAATTTCGAAACCGGTATTCTCTTTCACATCCTTAATTGTAACTCCAGGGTTCAAAGATATCAATCGCATTCTCTTGGTTTTTTCATCAAAATCGAAAACACAGAGATTTGTAACAACTCTATAGGGACCGGTATTGGGCGGTAGTCCAGCTGCTTCTCTAGCTCCGGGGCCAGAGATAAATCCTGGTGTTGTAATAAAATCTATTTTTTCCATAAAACGTCGTTTATCGTGTTTCATAATAGCAATTGTACGCCAGCAGCAGCTTCCCACGTCATTTCCGCCACCGCTACCCGGCAGCCGAACCTTTGGTTTAAGTACATCACCGATCGCAGTTGAATTCAGGTTCCCATAGGCATCGATTTGAGCACCACCTAAAAAACCATATTCAATGAAACCGCGTTGAGCCGATTCCATGATATCGCAAATTCCGGATGCATGAAGAGCTTTATTAAAGGTTCTGGTATCACCAACAGCCAGAGGAAGTTTTTCCAGAATTGCACCGGTTCCGCCGAATTCAAAAACGGCTATCAAGTTGGGGGCATGCATATTCTGGGCAAGACTGGCGGCCAGCATTGGAATACCAGTTCCAATAAAAGCCGTGTTGCCATCTTCCATTACTCGGGAAGCTAAACAGATCAAAAGTTCACTGGGATTATATTCTGTATTCATAATCATCTCCTTCAAAGTTTTAAGCTTTCCAGCTTGTCATGGCCGATTTTCTTTAATAACGCTTGATGGTTTGGAACATCGTAAACCCATTCTTTCAAATATTCATCCATGCCTTCTTGTGTCTTCTGTTTACTCAAATAAAAATTGTAATGATCTACATCTTTCTCGTGAGAGTTAGACATTTCTCCAGGCCAGGAAGCATAAGGAGCATGCACAACAGCATCAACCAGATAATAGGGAATTATAGTTCTGTCCGGTGCTTCTCGGATTTCATCTGTTTCTATAATTTCTTCTGCACTTATAATAAGTTTCTTACAAGCTCTACCCATTTCAAAGGCAAAACCTGAGATACCGTCAATCTGGCAATTTCCATATTTATCAGCTCGATTCACATGAATAAAACCAACATCTAAAATCAGAGCCGGAACCAGAGCTAATTTCTCGCCGGTAAATGGACACTCAATAACCTTGGCAGCACTGCGTTTAAGTGTGTCGGAACCCAACATACACTTGGTGGCCATAAATGGAATTCCCATAGCAGCTGCCTTAAAGCGCCAGGTAAGAGCTGCATTACTCCATTCTACTACATTATGCACATCGCCGCTTTCCACTCTGCGTCGCACATTTCCAGAAACGCCGAAAACTTCTAATCCTATATAAGTGAAATCAATCTCTCGGATCAAGTTAGCTCCCAGCAAAAGATCTGCTTCATGAACACCCTGGCCTGCCAATCGGAAATCTGTTTTACCGGAACGAATAAGTGCACGAACCATGTTCATGGGAGATCTTACAGTTCCATATAACTCAAATCCAATATAATCGCCACTTTTTACAAATCGATCAACAGCTTCTTCTTCTGTCATCAGTTTAGACTCGAGTTTTTTGTTTTTCTTGCGGTTCAGCTCTCTGAACGCATTCAGATCTGCAGGCTGAATGATACTTCCCTCTCCTTCATATAAGATAGGAATACATTTATTCTCCATTGTTACCTCCGAAAAATCGTGTATTATTTTCATTAAATCCGAAACTGAAAATTTGTTTTTGAAATGTCAATTAGAAAAAGTTTATAGGTGCGTGAGCACCTGAGTACAGAAGTGCAGGAGTACGGAAGTATGAAAGTACGGGAAGTTCCTTCACATTCTATTCAGTATCTTTTCAAGATATCTGGAACGTAATTGTTTGGAAGCTAATAATTGTTTTGCTGGAGGTAATTTGAAAATCACTCCGAACAATGCTGCCAGAGCACGATGACTGAATAAAACCTGATTGTCGAAGATCAAATTTTGCAGCTTTCCACGTTCTATTGCCATCAAAACAACTCGGTGTACGCTGTTCAATGGTGTGATCACCCGCTTATCTCTTTGCACAAGTTCGATTGTATTTGTGGGGCAGGCTCGTACACACAATCCGCAGCCCAAACAGATGTCGGTATTTAAGGTGGCAATTTTACGATTCGGTTTTTTAGGATCATTGGCGGAGATCAGTGACATAGCTTCTACCGGACATATGTTCACACATTTGCCACAACCGGTGCAATTATTAACATCAATTTCCGGCAGGAAGTTAGTTGTGTGAATCGGATTGAGAGCAGAGAATCTACGCTGTGCGATCATAGCTTCACAGCAGCAACCACAGCAATTACAGATGAAATTCACTCTCTCTCTTACGTTTTCACCGAATTGAACCAGGTTGCTTTCATAAGCAACCTGCAGCAGATCCATTCCTTCTTTCTTATCAACCGATCGAGCAAAACCGTGTTTGATTAACGATTCTGCTGAACTGTTAAAAGTCATGCAGATATCCTTGGGAGCATCGCAGGCTTTATCTAGATGTTCCATTTTGTGTCGGCAATAACAAATCCCGATTCCCATGTGACTGGCTGTTTGAATGACTTCCGAGGCACGTTCATAATCCAGTACATGCAGCACATCCAATCCTTCCAGGGCTGGTTCATAAACAAAGGTTCTACCCAATTGTATTTCGCCATGCGTGAATAATTCTTTAATGAAATCTTCTTCCACGTTCATATATTTATAGAATAATTCTGCCAGCATTTTCTGATCAATGTCTTTGCGGTAGCGCATCATGGAAAATTCGAAGAAACCAGCCATTGGCGGTGGTAGAGTATAAACTGATCTGCCATTTTGCTGAACATCCACTAAGATTGCTTTACTGGCTAGTTGATCCAGATATTTCTGGGCTGATACAATATCAATTTTCCAGATTTT
>QMNP01000296.1 GCA_003647825.1 Candidatus Cloacimonadota bacterium | reverse complement strand
GCTTTTTTATGTCCGCCAAATTGAATAAGATGTTCTCGACAAAAGGTAAAGGCTTCCATCAGATCAAAACCTTCCATACATCTACCTTCACCCGAAAAAACACCACTGCGCTCTTTTAAAACCACTACAGGAATCATGAATTTTTTAGTTAGAAGTGATGCCGAAAAACCCATTAAGTTGATTTCGATTTTATTTTCGGAATCTTTAAAAAAAAACCAATTTAAAGTTGGCCTGGTTATGCTGGAATTTAAATAACTGCTTACTTTTCTCAGTTTATATTCATGATCTCTTTGTTCCGCTATTAGCTTTTTTATGATCACTTCTTTTTCTTTTCGAGACACCAGCAGACAAGAAAGAGCCAGATTTTCACCAGCCGGCATGCGGCCGTTAGAAAGTATCTTGGTTATGAATTTTAAGATACTCATTCTTTTTTCAAAATTATGCGGAGCAACAAAATAGGGCTTCATGGTTTCGATTGTAAGATCATCAAAACTAAACCATTTTTCAAGGACATCTTTAATGATAATACGATTCACACCAATAAGTGGAACTTTATCGGCAAGCGTTCCTACGGCTGTCCAGAACATATAATTTGTATCAATTTCGCAATTGAGGTCGAGAGCTATCTGTTGAACCAGAAAGTAAGTTACAGCAACACCAGCCAGCATTTTGAAGGGATAATCACAATCAGCTTGTTTGGGATTTACCACAGCAAAGGCTTCCGGTATTTTTTCCTGCACCAGGTGGTGATCTGTGATTATAACATCAATCCCGGCATCCATGATTTTCTTTGTCTGTTCGAATTCGGAAATTCCGCCATCAACTGTAATGATAACATCAAATTCTTCTTCGATCAGCATATTCACAAAATCATCTTTCATGCCATGGCTTTCTAATAGGCGATTTGGAATATAATAAAAATGATTTTGTGATCCGATATTTTCTAAAAAATCAAATAAAATGTAAGCGGAAGTAACGCCATCAACATCATCATGTCCGAAGATCATTATCTTTTCTTTGCTTTGAACAGCCTCGATGATTCGACCGGAAGCCAGTTTTATATCCTTGAACAAGGAAATATCTGGAATATCCTCTATAGATGCATTAATAAATGAATCTGAAATTTTTCTATTCTGTTTTATCTGATCTAAAATAGAACCATTAATATATTCTGAGTAACTCCATTTCAAAGGCATAAAACAACCTTTAGCTTGTCTGGCTCATTATTTTACAAGACCTTTATCTGCTTTTGGAATCTCGCGGTGTTCAATTTTTTTTGGTCTTTTCTTAAAAATATCAAATCCTGTAATACCGAAAGTGAACATCAGAGATCGATCACTCAAATTGTTATCATCGATATTACCGCGGCTAAGGTATTGTACGGCCAGCTCTATCTTCTTATTGGCAGATTTCAGCGGAATTGAGGTGCCAAAAGTAACAGCCTGCTCAGAAATCTTGGCATTATCAGCTTCAAATGGTAATTCTCTAATGTAACCACCCAGGCGAATTGGAATTCTTTCGTACCATTTCCCATATCCGCTAAGCGGATCGTAAGCAAATCCTAAACCTGCTTTTAAAACATTTTTATCGTAAAGATCTGTGTCTTCCCACATATCGTAATGAACATCTAAAGAAGCTTTATATCTTTCCAGGAATCTGTAAGTGAAAGCACCGGAAATAGAAGGTGCAACTTCAAACAAATAATCATCTGTATAATCCATTGAATTACTCCAGGGATCGTGATCGAATTTATATTCTACATCTCCTTTCAGTTTTACATGATTGGAATATGTAAGTCCTATTGAAAGCTGATTGATCCTTTTGCTGAGACCAATGGAAAAACCAGGATTTTTAAAAGTTTTTTCAATTTCATATTTAGTGTCTGTGAGGTTGGAATCATCAAAGTCGCTCTTCCAATAACGAATACGATGCCCCAGATAATAGCTCGCACCGATACCAATATTTATAATCGGATTCTTATAGGCATAAATTCCTTCTGCTTTAAAAAGCGAAGAGCTGAGTCGATTGGTTTCGTTGTAGAAAAGTGTGTCACCCGCTGAAGTTTCAAAATAAGTGTCACGCTCATTTTCCAGATCACCGGAAGCAATAGAATTAAAACTGAAAGCAAGGCGATGATTAAGTATTGGAACAGCGATTTGAAAATAAGGTAAAACCATTCCATCGTCACGGAAAGAATTGCCATCAGCATCTTCATACCACATATATCCCATGGAAACAGCTGTGGAAAAAAGAACTTTATTGGTGGAAGTAGCTACTGAAGGATTGGAAAAATTTGGATTGATCCTGAATAGATCTGCTGCTCCGGTATCTCCCATTCCCATACCGTAAACATCGTTTCCGTAATATTGCAAAGGCATGCCTTTAAACGAAAAAATTGAATTGCAAAATAGCGCAGTTGAAATGACCAGTAAGCTGATCAAAAGCTTGTATTTCATTAAATCTCCTATTAAAAATATTCAGCTCCGACTAAAGCGGAGTACTTTCTTTTTAGCTTTAACCAAAAAATAGCTGTTCTTTTGTTTGTCAATGTGAAGTTGGATTTATGCTTTTCAGAAATAGTTTTAACTACGTAGCAAGAGAATTGTCTAAACAATAACCTTACGAAGGTCGAGAAGAGAAATAAGTCTCATAACCTTTGCAAGGTGTTAAACACAATTTCATAGATTCCAGATCCGATCAGAGAACGGACACTTTCTGCGGAAATGACATCTTTGTCTCTCTGAGGAATTCTTCAAAGGCATTCGACGAAGAGTCTATTATTATGTAGATTCTTCGTTAGCCAGATTGAAATAATTCCTCAGAATGACACTCATATTTATATAACGATCAATAACCTTGCGAAGGTCGAGAAGAGAAATAAGTCTCATAACCTTTGCAAGGTGTTAAACACAATTTCATGGATTCCAGATCCGATCAGAGAACGGACACTTCCCTTGGAAATGACATTCTTGTCTCTCTGAGGAATTCTTCAAAGGCATTCGACGAAGAGTCTGTTTCGGAAGTAGATTCTTCGTTAGCCAGATTGAAAGAATCTCTCAGAATGACACTTAT
>QMNP01000295.1 GCA_003647825.1 Candidatus Cloacimonadota bacterium | reverse complement strand
TGTATTATGCAGAAGCCTCTATGAATATTTAAGAAAGGAGGATATTATGAAGTCACAATTAGCAATATTGCTAATTATTTCTGTCTTTCTGCTGGCAGCATCAATCGCATTGGCACATATAAAATTTAATTCAAAAATAGAATCTGCCAATGTAAGAGCTGTAAAACAGGATATGAGTCTTATTGCAAGTTTAGCCCTTTCTTATTATAAAACTCCGGCAATTATTGGTGGAGGTGGTAAAGTTTTTAGCATTATGGATTTTTATAATTATAGTGGATATCAGTTATCTAGTGATGGGAACAAAATCCAAACTGAAAATGGACAAATTGAGATTGCAAAATCATCAGAAAATGAGTTAAAAATTATCGGGTATTGTGCGGAACTTGATTTTGATATTGACAAATCTATATATGCTAAGCTTTCTTTAAATAAATTCGATGATATTGATGAAGCTTATGAAGTTTTAAATTAGACATTGGATATTTAAGGAGGTAATTTAATATGGGTCAGCAACAAATTTTGTTACTTGTTTTATCAGTAGTGATCATAGCTACAACAATAGCTGTTTCTGCCGATCAATTCAACAATAAGATCAAAACTTCCAACCGGAAAGCGATTATTCAGGATATGTACAATCTAGCTTGTTTAGCAATTGCCTTCAGCAAAACTCCTGCCAGTTTCGGCGGTGGTGGTGGTGATTGGGATGCTGACCGATTTTATGCTTACTGCAGTTATCCCATATCTAATAATGGGAAGTATATAGAAACCAGTAATGGTCGAATCCAGGTAAGCGAAATCAGTAAAGGTAGATTACGTATAAAAGGTTGGGGAAATGAGATTGGTTTTGATGATAAAAAGGCAATTAGAGCTCGATTATTTTTATCTGGTACCGGCATTGAGGACATGGCATTTAAAATACTGAATTAATTATATATTTTTTTGTAAAAAAAACATCCAGCAATAGACAGCATTTTCTATCTTCATACTCATAACATGAGTAAATACGAACGTAACTTCTTTTGACAATTAATATTATGTGCCCTTTCAGACACAGTTAAGTGGAAGCTCCCGATTTTTAATTCCTCATATCTCCTTTAGCAGAGGAGATATGAGGTATTTCGAATATCAAATTAAATATTATATATCTTTTACAGTGATCTCGTAATAAAAAGGTCAAAGATTGTATTGAAAGTAATGCTGGGTCGCATTGCCTTGGCAGCTTTTATATCGTCCGGTTTGTAATAACCACCCAGATCTACCGGTTTACCTTGAACTTCTACCAATTCTTTCAAGATTTGCTCTTGGTTATCATTAAGATATTTTGCCAGTTTGGCAAATCTGAATTTCATTTCAGAATCTTCTGTTTGATTTGCCAGAGCTTCTGCCCAATACTTAGTTAAGAAGAAATGACTACCTCTGTTATCCAGCTCTTTCACTTTTACAGAGGGAGATCTTTTCTTATCCAGGAATCTTTCCGTTGCTTTATCAAGTGTCTCAGCCAATATTTTAGCCTTTTTGTTATTTGTTTTGTCGCTTAAGTGTTCCAGCGATGCAGCTAGAGCCAGAAATTCTCCTAATGAATCCCAGCGCAGATGATTTTCTTTGGTGAACTGCTGAACGTGTTTTGGAGCAGATCCTCCCGCACCGGTTTCAAATAATCCTCCGCCTTTCATCAATGGAACGATAGAAAGCATTTTGGCACTGGTTCCTACTTCCAAGATCGGGAAAAGATCAGTGAGATAATCTCTCAATACGTTTCCGGTTACCGAGATTGTATCTTCACCATTTTTCATTCTTTTGAGAGAGAAACGGGTTGCTTCGATAGGTGTCATAATATGAATCTCAAGTCCTTCAGTATCATGCTTCTTCAAGTATCGATTAACTTTCTTGATCAACTCTCTATCATGAGCTCTAAACGGATTTAACCAGAAGACTGCAGGTGCACCCGTTTTTCTGGCTCTATCAACAGCAAGTTTTACCCAATCACGAATCGGCAGGTCTTTTACCTGACACATGCGCCAGATATCATCCTTTTCCACTTCATGGACCATAATTGTTGAACCTGATTCTGATGTAACAACAACTTTACCGTCTCCCGGACACAGGAATGTTTTGTCATGGGAACCGTATTCTTCTGCTTTTTGAGCCATCAGTCCAACGTTGGGAATATTTCCAATAGTTTTAGGATCAAGTTCACCTTCTTTCTTACAGCATTCGATCACTTCTTTGTAAACACCAGCATAACTGCTGTCTGGAATCACAAATAATGTATCGTGCAGTTCACCATCTGGACCCCACATTTTACCGGAATTACGAATTGCGGCCGGCATGGAAGCATCAATTATCACATCACTGGGAACGTGAAGATTAGTAATACCTTTATTGGAATCTACCATCGCCAGTTTCGGTCTAACCTTATACACATCATTAATATCAGATTCAATCTCTTTTCTTTTGGCTTCAGGAAGAGCTTTGATCTTTTCATAGAGATCTCCCAATCCATTACTGGCTACAATTCCTAATTCATCAAAGATTTTAGCGTGTTTCTCAAATACATCTTTGAAGAATACAGAAACTACATGTCCGAAAATAATTGGATCGGAAACTTTCATCATAGTTGCTTTCAAATGTACAGAGAAGAGCACATCTTCTTTTTTAGCTTCCTCGATAAGGCCTTCCAGGAATTTGCGCAAAGCTTTATTGCTCATTACAGTTCCATCAATGATCTCACCTTTGATTAAGGGTAGTTTATCCTTTAGAACAGTAACTTCACCTTGCGGTGTTACAAATTCGATCTTACAATTTCCAGCAGTGTCTTTTGTGATAGTTTTAGCTTTTTCATTGGAAGCCAGGTCGCCACTAGTCATGTGAGAAACATGAGATTTGGAATTGGGTGACCATTTTCCCATGAAATGCGGATTTTTCTTGGCATAATTTTTCACTGGTGGTGGTACTCTTCGATCGGAATTCCCTTCACGAAGAACGGGATTTACAGCACTGCCCTTGATCTTGTCAAATGTTGCTTTGATCTTCTTTTCTTCTTCATTTCTAGGATTTTCAGGATAATCAGGGA
>QMNP01000294.1 GCA_003647825.1 Candidatus Cloacimonadota bacterium | reverse complement strand
GATCCTGCTGCCAGTGAGTTTTTTGAAAACGGAAAATATAATTTGAAAGCTGAAGATAGAATTTTAACTTCAGAAGAAATGGTTGATTATTACGTTAAACTGGTAGATATATATCCAATTATTTCTATTGAAGACGGCCTGGCCGAAGATGACTGGAAAGGTTGGAAGTTAATGAATGAGAAGCTTGGTAAGAAGATCCAGATCGTAGGAGATGACCTTTTTGTAACAAATGTTGAACGATTAAAAATGGGCATTGAGCAGAATAGTGCTAATTCTATTCTGATAAAGCTCAACCAGATCGGTACGCTTTCCGAAACCCTGGATACGATCAACCTGGCAAAGACGCACAATTATACCAATGTGATCTCACATCGTAGTGGCGAAACTTCAGATACATTTATTGCTGATCTGGCAGTGGCTGTAAATGCTGGGCAGATCAAGACCGGATCACTCTGCCGTAGTGAAAGAGTTGCCAAGTATAACCAGCTGCTTCGTATTGAAGAAGAGTTGGGTGCAAATGCTCGCTACCTTGGCAAAGACATTTTTTACAATTTGAAATAGGATTTTGTTAAATTTGATAAGGTGGGCAATTGCCCACCTTATAGGTGATATTTGTCTTCCTCGCGAAAGCGGGGATCTTTAAAAGGTTAGCTTCCCAAGCTGATTGGGAATGGCAAAACTTCAATGAAATTCGAGGATTCATGAAAAAACTATTAATTATCCTGCTGCCAATTCTTATTTTAATTGGCTGTTCAAGTGAAGGTGAGATCAAGATCATTAACCGTACTAACCATAATCTTTATTTCTCAATTAAAAACAATGATTACATTTTAGAAGGCTCCCAAACTTCAGATCCAACTCAGTCTATCGATATCGATACCGGCAGACAATTCCTTTTCTGGGGAGATGACGAAAAAGCTGTGGCAATGCACCTGGAAGGTGAAACATTCATGTTGCAGGATGCTGATGCTTCCGGCAATCCTAACGGACTTTTCTACACTGAGACAACTCTTCATGTGGAACCGGATAAAACGCTTAAAGTATTTTGTGATGCAACTCATGCTGGTGTAAAACTGATCAATAATTCATTTCAGAATGTAGAAAATTTTTCGTATTTCACCGATGATTCAGATACTCTGAAAACACTTAATTATGAACCAATTCTGAGTGGAGAAACTTTCTGGTCACGCTTAAAAGCATCTACAGTTTGGGATTCGATCATTTATTCGTTTGTCGTGGAATTTGAAGATGGAACTATTGACGACAGCACTAATACTGATATTGAAGGTCTGAATCTGGATGAACAGTATTTGATAGAGTTGGAATAAGATTTAACAAGTATTTAATACAGAGACATGGAGTCACAGAGAATACGGAATTTATTAAATGTCATTCCCGTGAAAACGGGAATCTGTATCGCTTACTGATTTACATAAAATAGCACGGAACTGAAACCTTGTGAATGGTTATCGAACTTCATGCTTTTTTAACCTTCGCAATAATTGGTGTTTGTTTAAAATAAAACTACTAAGCTAAAGAGAGCACATAAGAATACTTAAAATTTGCATATCATCCTAAGCGGAGTCGAATGATAATCTTTATTCTTCCTCCACCACATCAAATACACTCATCTGTGCTTGATTGGGAGTGATACCAAAATGCTTGTAAGATTTGTAAGTAGCCTTCCTGCCCTGGGAAGTTCTATCTAAAAATCCCTGCTGGATGAGGTAAGGTTCGTAGATCTCTTCCACTGTACCTGCATCTTCACCTACTGCTACAGCTAAAGTTTTTAAACCAACAGGTCCGCCATTGTAGTTTTCCATTATGGTTTTCAAAATTCGTTTATCCATATCATCCAATCCGGCATTATCCACCATCAGCATCTTCAAAGCTTTCATAGCTATCGCTCGGGTGATAATTCCATCACCTTTGATCTGGGCATAATCCCTCACGCGTCGTAAAAGACGGTTAGCTACACGTGGTGTGCCGCGACTACGCCGGGCAATTTCCTTCATTCCTTCCTGTTCCAGGGGAATTTCCATAAGTCCGGCCGAACGCTTAAGAATGCGTTCGATACTTTTTGTATCGTAATAATCCAAACGTAAAACCAGTCCAAAACGAGCACGTAAAGGAGATGTGAGCAATCCTGCCCGGGTTGTTGCTCCAATTAAAGTGAAAGGTTCAATATCAATGGAAAGTGATCGTGCGCTTGGTCCGCTATCGATAATGATCTCCATCTCAAAATCTTCAATAGCGGGATACATATATTCTTCTACCACGTGGTTTAAACGGTGAATTTCATCGATAAAGAAAACATCATTACGCTGCAGATTGGTAAGGATGCCAGCCAGGTCAGGTGCTTTTTCCAGCACCGGTCCGGCACTTACTTTTATTTCCACACCAAGTTCATTGGCAATGATGTTGGCCAGTGTGGTTTTTCCCAGACCGGGAGGGCCGTAAAATAAAACGTGATCCAATGGTTCATGGCGCATCTTAGCTGCCTGGATGGAAATATCCAGAATCTCTTTTATCTGTTCCTGTCCTACAAAATCATCTAAAGTCTTTGGCCGCAGCGTTCTATCAAAATCTTTTTCTTCCGGTATTTCTACCGGATCTGTAATTCTCTCCAGCATTTTTTATCCTCTTCTTCTTCTCAATATCATCAAAAGTAATAAAGCAATAAACACTATCCCGATGACAAGGAAAATAATTGGAGTTGATTCTCCATACTCGAAAAGACGAGAAAATATAGTCCAAATATAATATAACTGACCGATAATTATTAGAAAGGCAAAAGTCCACTGTCCAATTGGTTTCTTCTCGTAATCATTACTAATTGGATATTTTTTAAATATTGCATGCCAAATGAGATAGCCCCCACCGATTATTAGAACTGCTAAAAGTCTTTCGATAATCATTTGTCCTCCGTATGGTGGGTAACGACCCACCGGTTTTTTGATTGATGTTGAAATTTGGTGGGCAATTGCCCACTCTACTCTTTGTAAGGAATTTTAACTTCTTCTCCACACTCAAGATCATAATGATCTTTCGAAACAAAATCATGAAATGAAGAAT
>QMNP01000293.1 GCA_003647825.1 Candidatus Cloacimonadota bacterium | reverse complement strand
TTACCGACTGAACATGAGAAACCTGAGCATTAATAACAGGATAATATTCTTTTAAAAGTTGGTCATTTTTTACTTCTTTTCTAAAATCAATCTGCTTTGTTCCAACTTCAATTCCGTTGGGATTATCCAGAACTTTACCACCCCAGGCGTGAGCTATGATCTGATGGCCAAAACAGATTCCCAGAATTGGAACATGCTTTTTAGCGAAATATCTAAGCCACTCGCTTAAAGGTTCCAACCAGTCAAATTCGTCGGTCAACATTTTCGAAGCTCCAGAGATAACGATTCCATCAAGCTCAATATCATAAGGAAGTTCATTACCATTTGGGACATCAATTATTGTGAAATGATCTGTTGATAATCCTATGCCATCAATCAATAAAACATCATAATCTTCTGAAACAGATTTACGGATCGTACCCATTTTCAGAATTGCAATATTCATTAACTAGATTCCACTGTGATATACTTTGTCCTGAATTTCCCAGGGTTTATTCAAAAAATACTTCAGTACTTTACGTTCTTTATTCAGAAGTCCGTCCGGAACGACAGTTTCAAATTTGAATAAAACTAAATATTTTTCGAATTTCAGATTCTTTTCCTCTGCAACTTCTTGTACAATTTTTATACCGTTTTCGACAACTTCTTTATCTGTGAATTCCATTAGGTTTGTATTACAGACTAATTCAGATACTCTCAAATTAGATGAGCCTTCCAGCATATTCAGCATGGAAATGATCTCATCTTTAACTGATGTAAATGGACGTTTGGTATTGATAACCAGGTGCATTTCATAACCACGTTTTTTGGCATTTGCTACATAGCGAGCCAAAGTTCGGCAGCCGGCAGGATCCCCACCAACATCTAAAATTACAGTACTTTCAATATTTTCTACTTCTCCCATAATACGAGGGGAAAGCATCGGTAGATCGGCGTGTTTAAATTCACCTTCCGGTGCGATTACGGTGATTCCTTCTTTCTCAAACTTTTCTCTTACATCGCGGCTGCGGAAGTAGGGATTTACTACATCCATGTCAACTAACGAAACTTTCTCACCAGCAAGCTGATATTCTTTTGCCAGGTTTATGGAATATTCACTTTTTCCGCTGCCGTAAGCTCCGATAACAATGATCAATTTATTTTGCATCAAGATCTCCTATATTCAGTTCTCATAAATGAGTTTTACATAATAAAATCTTTGTCTTTGCGAAGAATCTATCAGAGAAATTCTGCTGAAGCAATCAATACTCCTAACCATTTAATTATTGTGAGATTGCTTCGATTGTTACTGCAAGAAGCAAATCCCGCAAAGACATATTTTTTCCACTTTTTTTATTAAACACTTTATTATGCAGAATTTGTCAATTCTCATAATATATACTTCCATACGAATTAGCCAAACTTAATATTAATGCCCAGTTGTCAAAATTCTTTTTGACAGGCGAACAGATGTTTCATTATGTGTGTGGTGATTATAAAAATATAAGGAAGTGAAATTTGAATAAGTTTATTGTAACTACAATTTTAATAATGATTTTTGGGATAATAGCAGCAGAAGATTATATTGATCTTAACTTTTTTGTGGAACCTCGTTATGAATACGAAAATAAGAATATGATAAATTTTCTGATCAAGAATATTCAGGCTGATTCGATAAGGCAGGTGAATGTATTTGGCGGCAGGATACTGGAAGATGCAGCATCAGACAGCATGATCGTGGATTTTTTAAATACTGTGGAACCGGATCTGGTAAGTCCCACAGATTATTTGTTTTCAAATCAAATTATCGATTTCAATTTACTGGCTTCCAATATAAAAAGTGATTCGATCCCTACTATCGAGAATCAGATATTTTTTTCAGATTCAATAAAAGTTGGCCTCTTTGCTTTGTATACACCAGATTTCACAGTGAAAAATGACCTTCCCGAGCATGTTCATTTTGATTTTGAAATTCCGGAAGTTATTGAATCACAGATTAAGCGTTTAGCAAAGCATACAGATGTTATTGTCATGTTCTCTAACTTAAGCAAATTTATCGATGCAGATCTGATGAAGAAATATGAGATTGATGCGATTGTCAGTTTTGATTATCAAAAGAAGCGAAATGAACTTTTGGCAAACCATAAAACGATGCGGTATAGCGTTCTTACGAATCAAGGTAAGTATGGAAAGTTAAGGATCAAGTATTCTAATGGAGAATTCTCTACATCTTGGCAGGAAATCGAGTTTGGTGTGAAGTAGAAGAAATGAACATTCCCAAACAGAGTTTGGGAATGAGAGTGAATAGGAGTTTGGGAATGAGAGTGAATAGGAGTTTGGGAATGAGAGTGAAGTGGTGAGGGATATGCGAAAAAAGATCTTGTTCCCAAACTCTGTTTGGGAATAAGAAAAGTTTCATTTATATAAGATTCCCAAACGGGAGTTTGGGAATAAGAATGTTTGAGGAGATGTAATTGCAGAAGGCAATAGAACGATGATCTTGTTCCTAAACTCTATTTAGGAACACAATTGGAACTCAAAACTTTGTTTTGGAGTATTATGAGAAGTAGATACAAATTTGTTGAAGAAAACCAGATTTATTTTATTACTGCAACGGTTGTTGAATGGATTCCGGTCTTCACTTCTGAAAAATATTTCCAAGTATTACTTGATTCACTGAAATTCTGCCAGAAATCGAAAGATTTGAAGATTCATGCTTATGTTTTTATGACGAATCATATTCATTTGATTGCATCTGGTAATAATCTATCAAATACTATAAAATCGTTCAAGATGTTTACGTCTAAAGAAATAATAAAATTATTGGAAAAAGCAGAAAAAGCCTGGTTAATTAATCAATTACACTTTTATAAGAAAAAATATAAACTTAATAGTGATCATCAATTTTGGCAGGAAGGAAGTCATCCTCAATTGGTTAATTCTGAGAAAATATTCATTCAAAAGGCAGAATATATGCATAATAATCCAGTTAGAAAAGATTATGTAGAGAAGCCTGAATTTTGGAAGTATAGTTCAGCAGGATATTATATTAATCATGAGAATGGACCGTTAGAAATTAATGATTTATTTGAGGATTAGTTGGA
>QMNP01000292.1 GCA_003647825.1 Candidatus Cloacimonadota bacterium | reverse complement strand
TTGGCAAACTTGGGATGTGTCATCATGGCATCATAAACCTGATCATCGGGATTTGTCCATTCCACACCGCCATACAAACCTTCTGTATTCTGGCGGAAAACAACCACATTTACTTCCGGTTCTTCGATCGTATCATTCGGGCCTTTGCGGATGAAATTGAGTGGATTTCCCTTGAAAGAAATACAGGGCCGTTGGCAAATATCTAAAGTAAAATGCTGACGTAAACCAACGATAGGGCTGTAATAAACATAACCTTTTTCTGCTAAAGCAGGATCCAATTCCTTGGCTGCTTCTGTCTTTGGCTTGGAAGTGATCGCTCCAAAAAGAGCAATTTTGTGTTCTTCCAAAATGTCTAAAGTTCTCTGTGGAAGCGGATTTCCTTCCTTACACCAAAATTCCCAACCGATATCGGCATGCACATATTCGGCTTCAAATCCAACAGCATCCAATACGCGGATCGCTTCGGGTAATACTGTTTTACCAATGCCGTCACCGGGCATTGAGACAATTGTTCTTTTACTCATCGTTCTCTCCTCTCTATTTTATTGTAGATTTTAAAATTTATCATTTTCGATTCCAATGTTCATTTCTTCACTTGTCTCACAACATCAATCACTGTTCCATCTACCCATTTAACAGCTGCAACAATTTTATCAGTAAATTCTGGTTTTTCTGGTTTACCGCAGATTCTTTCTGCTTCATTTTTCAGTTCTTCGATAGTTTTTATGGGAAGATCAGAATTTTTCATTTTTTCAAGTAAATCGGTTCTTCTGGGATTTATCGCAATTCCAAACGTTGTAATGATAACATCGATCAATTCACCGGGGCCAACAATTGTTGTTACTTCATCCCGAATAACCGGAATTCCATGGCGAACCAGAGGAAGAGGAAGAATGACATTTTTAGCATGTAAACAGTTTTGCCAGCCGCCAATTCCATGTAACAGATATCCATCGGAATGTGTGACAACGTTGCCGTTAAAATTAACATCCACTTCAGTAGCACCCAGAATGGAAAGGTCCATCATAGAATTCAGATTTCCTTTGGAATGAAAATTATAGGCGTTAAATACAGGATATCTATGATGATTGGGATTTTCGGAAATGCTGCGAACCGCATCCAGATCAAAAGCCTGAGCATCCATAATATGTTCCATGGTTCCTTCTTTCAACATTGAGACCATGTATTTAGTGCTGCCTCCAAAACCAACTTGAATCTTCCAACCATTTTCTCTTAAAATATTGTGCACATACTGACCAATAGCAAGAGAAATTCCACCAGCCCCTGCTTGTACAAAACATTTATCTCTCAAAATTCCTGATTCCAGAAGAAAGCGAGATGCTATTTCTGCAATTTCCAGTCTTTCTGGATTTTTCGTGATTCTAGTTGTACCGGAAACGATCTTTTCCGGAATTCCTATTTTATCTACTTCCACTACATAATCAACGTAATTTCCTTCAATCTCCATCGGCATACAGGGAAAATCAACCAGATTATCGGTTACAATGATCACCTTTTCGGCAAACAAAGCATCAGCTTTTGTATAACCCAGAACACCACAGGCAGATTGTCCTTGCTGACCATTTGCGTTTCCGAATTTATCCGAGGTAGGAGCTGCCAGCACGGCAATATCGATTTTTACTTCGCCATCTTTTAAAGCTTGAACTCGACCACCATGTGAGCGTAAAATTCCCACACCTTTCATTTTTCCGTTTGAAGTAAAACGGCCCAAAGGACCATTCATACTGCCTTCGATGTGATGAATTGTTCCATTTTCCAGATATTCGATCAATGGCTCATGACAGGGAAATGATGCAGATGGATACCAGACGAGATCTTTAACACCAAGTTCATTGGAAATTTTAAAAATTTGATTGGAAACCAGATCTCCATCTCGCAGATGATGATGGGTAGAGATGGTCATGCCATCCTTCAATCCAGCCTTAATGAGTGCCTCTTTCAAAGAAGGAAGGGTTTTATCTCCGTCTTCCGGATAGTCCAGACAGGTTGGAATAGATGGACCAATAATTTTACCTTGTGGTCGATGTTTACCTAATCCCATAAATGGAATTGCCGGTTTCCCGTTTATCTCGGTCGGAACTATTCTTCCCACACCGTTTTTAACTAATTTTTTGCTCAAAATCTATTTCTCCACTTTCCTGGTATTCCCAAGATCAGTCATTGTGACGCAAACTGTATAATCAGCATTCCCAAGACAAACTTGGGAATGAGAATTATTGATAATCTGGACATTCGTCTGGTTACGAAGTTTGTCTTCGTAACCCATTTGTTTATTCATACGGAATCTCATCTAATTCAATTATTGGATCACCTTCAAAATCTTTATTACAAGCCGACGAATATTTCCAGAATTCCGGTTCGTTTATCAATCCTTTTTTCACCGGATTCTGATGAAGATAATCCACTTTTTGAGCAAGCATTTCAGCACTGGATATTAACTGAGGATGAAAACCTTCCTGCCAGACTTGGTGAATACTATCGTCCTTATAATCCTTCTTTTGTAATTTAAATTGCTGAAGTGCCCAATATTTATTTTCACTTTTCAATTCTTTAATAATCTCAAAAGCTGTATGTCTCTTCAGAGATGCTATTGTTGTCGAAAGATTTTCACCAGAAGCAATCATATGAAAATGATTATCCATCAATACATAGAAGAAGATTTTTAATCCTTTTATTTTTTGACAGAATTTCATCGATTCAATCAGAATCTGGAAATATTTATCAGATGTGAATATTGGAATCCAATCTACAATTGTAGATGAGATCAAATATAATCCATCTTCTTCAACTACTTTATATCTATTTCGCATAATTTACTTAAGTGTTCCCAAGACGAACTTGGGAACAAGTTTTTTTATCTCGTTACGAAGTTTGTCTTCGTAACGCACTATTTCTCAACTTTCCTGATCGTATCCAGAATAGTTCCATCAATCCATTCTACCACAGCCACGGCTTCATCAGAAAGTTTGGGTTTGGCGGGAATACCGCAAATTGCATCGATTTCAGCTTTCAGATCATGAATATCACGGATCGGTAAGCCGGAATCTTTGGTTGCTTCGATCAAGTCT
>QMNP01000291.1 GCA_003647825.1 Candidatus Cloacimonadota bacterium | reverse complement strand
TGAATTGGATGAAAAAGGCGAATTTTCTATAGAGTTAACCAAAAAAATGGGTGAGTTAGGTTTATTTGGAGTTTTCGTTCCCGAAGAATATGGCGGACAGGAAATGGATTATCTTTCCTATATAATTGCCGTGGAAGAAATTGCCAGAGTTGATGGTTCACAAGCCGCTACGGTTGCTGCTCATAATTCACTTGGAATTGGCCCATTATTGCAGTTTGGCAGTGAAGAACAAAAAAAGAAATATCTTCCTCAGTTGTGTACAGGTGAAGGTCTGTGGGGGTTTGGCTTAACAGAACCGGAAGCCGGATCAGATTCACGGGCCACCAAAACCACAGCCAAATTAGAAGATGGAAAATGGACAATCAACGGTTCAAAGATCTTCATTACAAATGCTTCATCTGAAATTACAAAAGGGAGCTGTGTACAGGCGGTTTCAGGAGTAGATGAAAAAGGTAGAAATAAATATTCCACCATCATCGTAGAGCAGGATACTCCAGGTTTTGATGCACAAACGATGCATAATAAATTGATGTGGAGAGCTTCCAATACTGCTGAACTTTATTTTGATAATTGTGTGGTTCCCGAGGAAAATCTATTAGGAAAAATTGGTGATGGCTCTAAGATCATGCTGAAAACACTCGATAACGGTCGCCTTTCAATTGCTGCAATGGGACTTGGTTGTGCTCAGGGTGCTTATGAAGCAGCCTTAAAATATGCTCAGGAAAGAGTTCAGTTTGGACGTCCAATTTGTAAATTTCAAACGATTGCTTTTAAGCTGGCAGATATGGCTATGAAGATAGAACTTGCCAGAAACCTGCTCTACAAAGCAACGATGCTGAAACAGAATCACAAACCATTTGAAATGGAAGCAACCATGTCCAAACTCTACTGTTCTGAAATTGCCAAAGAGGTTGCTGATGATGCAGTTCAAATTCATGGCGGGTACGGATTGATGAAAGATTATGATGTGGAAAGATTCTATCGAGATCAGCGTTTGCTGCAAATTGGTGAAGGAACATCTGAGATCCAGAGACTTGTGATCTCCAGATTTATTGGATGTTAAATAATCGCAAATGAAAACATTAGGATTGAGCTGGACTTGACTTCGTGGGAGCAGAGCGACAGTGGAGTTAAGAACAACTCAGAATATAAAAGGATGAATTGTGAACAAAGTAGTAAATAGTATTGAAGAAGCAATCAAGGATATTAAAGACGGTGCAACGATTATGATCGGTGCTTTTGGATTGTGCGGATTACCGGAAAAAGGTATCGCCGCACTTTTAAAGAGTGGAGTTAAAGATCTAACGGTTATTTCCTGCACTGCTGGTGTAGATGATTTTGGAGTAGGTCTGCTTCTGCAAAATCACCAGATTAAAAAATTAATTGCCTCTTACATTGGTGAGAACGACGATGCTGAAAAACGTCTTTTTGCAGGGGAATATGAACTTGAGCTGGTTCCTCAAGGTACAATTGCCGAAAGAGCTCGAGCTGGCGGAGCCGGTATTCCTGCCTTTTATGTCCCGGCCAGTTATGGTACCGAAGCTGCGGAAGGTAAAGAAGTCCGAGAATTTGACGGTAAAATGTACGTAATGGAACGTGCTTTCAAGGCAGATTATGCTTTTGTAAAAGCATGGAAAGGTGATTCTTATGGCAATCTGATCTATAAGGCAACTGCTAATAATTTGAACAATCCCATGGCTATGTGCGGAAAAATAACTATAGCTGAAGTTGAAGAATTAGTTCCGGCAGGAGAGTTAGATCCACATCATATCCATACTCCCGGAATTTTTGTACAGCAAATTTTCCAGGGAACAGATTACGAAAAAAGAATTGAATTTTTGAGATTGCAGAATGAATAAAGAATTAGCAACTAAGAAACACCAAATATCACTAAGAATAAAGACGAGAGCCTTAGTGTTCACTTTGTGTTCTTAGTGGCAGGTAAAAAAAATGAGAGATAAACTGATAATCGCAAAGGATCACCAAATATCCGAAGCTGGATTTGACTTGAGAATCAGGAATTCCGGTAAATTTTTCCACCTGAGATTCGAGTTAGGAACAGCGATAATGCTGACAGATATCGTTTAATAACATGGTTAAGTGTAAAATAATGAAACAGCTACAAAGTTCACTGAGAAACATGAAACGAGACGCAAATCTTAGTATTAGCTTCGTATTCTTTGTGGCTAAATAAAGGAATTAATATGGCTTTAGATAAAACAGGAATTGCAAAAAGAATAGCCCAGGAAATGAAAGACGGCTATTATATAAATTTAGGAATCGGTGTTCCAACCATGGCTTCCAATTTTATACCCGAAGACGTTAATGTTGTCATCCATACAGAAAATGGATTGCTGGGGATGGGTGGATATCCCAGCAGAGATAATTACGATGCAGATCTGGTGAACGCAGGAAAACAAACAGTAACGGCTTTACCCGGGGCTTCCTTCTTTGATTCCGCAACAAGTTTTGCCATGATCCGGGGTGGACATATCGACCTGACTGTTTTGGGAGCATTTGAAGTAACCGACAAAGGTGATATTGCCAGCTGGAAAATACCGGGAAGTAGAGTGAAGGGAATGGGCGGAGCTATGGATCTGGTGGCTGCTGCCAAGAATATAATTGTGGCGATGACGCATACAAATAGAAAGGGCGAAGCCAAGCTTGTAAAAAATTGTACTTTACCTTTAACCGGTGTACAATGTGTGAAAATGATTGTAACCGATCTAGCTGTCGTAAAAGTTACCGAAAAGGGATTCCAATTAATTGAACGGGCACCTGGAGTGAGTGTAGAAGAAATCATTGAAAAGACTGCTGCACCACTAATAATAGATGGTGAAATACCTGAAATGAATATTTAATTTGCATTATTGATGAAGTGAGGCTAAATTAAAAAAATGAAAGAAAAACTGATAGCCACGAAGGAACACCAACAATCACGAAGGAAAAGAGGAAAAACCTTTGTGTTGATTCGTGTTCTTAGCGGCAGGTGAAAAATGAAAGAAAAACTGATAGCCACGAAGGATCACCAAAAATCACAAAGGAAAAGAGGAAAAACCTTTGTGTTGATTCGTGTTCTTAGCGGCAGGTG
>QMNP01000290.1 GCA_003647825.1 Candidatus Cloacimonadota bacterium | reverse complement strand
GGTCGAATTCCAATATCATAAAGCTGTTTAGCATTAAAATAGTTTGCACCACCAGCATAGGAAATACTAAGTTCACCATTATATTGGTGGGAAAGCTTTTTAGCTAAATTAATTGTAAGTGGGAAAAGTGCGCGACCACTCATATACATCTCATTTGTCGGCAGCTTATCTTTATCATTAACCACTGCAAGTGTGTTAGAAAGTTTTGCACCGAATTCAACGTTATGTTCCTTAGCAAATGGAATAAGAACATCAAGCATCTTTACTGCTGGTTCCCATTGCATATCGTGTGTAAATGACTCTTCTTTTAATGTAATATGATCATATCCCAGTTTTGCAAAAGCATTTTTTACATATTCATAACCGTGTAGGGTTGGGTTCATTTTAAGGAAAGTATGAAGTTTCTTTTCACTCATAAGATATTTACAGATGAGTTCCTGATCTTCTGGAGGACATCCGTGCATTGTAGAAAGCGTAATGGAATTGGAAATATTAGGTGAGATCGTTTCTACAAATTCAGGATCGGTAATTCCGGGGATATCACCTTTTGCAATTGCATCTTTTAGAACAGTTTTACATTCCAAAAAATCTGGATGTTGAGAGGCGTCTTTAAGACCTTCAATAAAATTATCGATCTTAGGTTTTTTGATGCCAACGAGGTCATAACCAACACTCATATTAAATACAAAACTGCGTTCATCAACTTTGGAAAGACCGAACATTTTGTTCAGCATATGAAGTAAAAACCAGCCTTTTACGTATTCTCCATAAGCTTGAGGTACTGTGAGCTCTGTGCTCCACTCAGTATTATATCCTTCGTCAGTAGCTTCGATACATGGTTTTTCAACATCCAGTGTATCCATTATCTGAACAGTTTTAAGCTCGAAGAAACGGCAACCGGTAAGGTAGGAAGTTACAATGTTTGGTGTTTGCTGTGTGTGTGGTCCGGCTGCAGGTCCTAAAGCAGTTTCGCATTTTTCACCGAAGATCGTGAAGGCTGAGGAATCAGGTTTTTTATAGAATTTATCTTCATGAATTCCAAAAATAGTTTTCTCTTTTTTATATTCTTCCAGTATCCAGTATAGTAATTTTTTAAACTTTACGGGTATCATTATGTCACTCATATTCTTCTCCTTTTTCTTTTGCCACTAAGCCACGAAGACACAAAGGTCACTATTTTTTATAGGATGACTCTTTGTACTCCATCTTTCAACAATGGCACATTAAAATTTATTAATAATCCTAATCTTTTCCCAGTTACTCTAAGATAACTCAAGACTTGTGCCTTCCAAACTGGATTATAATTTTCTGCTGCTTTTAATTCTATTATTATTTGATCTTCAACCAAAATATCTATTCGATATCCTTCTTCAAAACTTAATCCATCATAAACAATGGGTACATTTACTTGCCTTTGAACCGATAAACCTCTTTTTACCAATTCATGACAAAGACATACTTCATAAACTTTTTCCAACAATCCCGGACCTAGAGTTTTGTGAACAGCAATTGCAGCATCGATGATTTTGCTTGCAATCTCTTCCGTTTCTTTTGGAAGAGGCTCATAATGCTTTTTCACATCTTTCTCCTTTTTTGCCACTAAGACACGACGATACAAATGTCACAATGCAATTTACGTTTTACACTTTGTACTTTTTTAATGAGCTTTTTCTTTGTGTCCATAGTGTCTTTGAGTCTTTGTGACTAATAACGCCCTTTATTACTCTCAAATCTTTTGAACATTGCTTTTGATATTTCCCATGATCGATTAAACAGGTCTTTATAAAGATCCTTGGTTACATGATAATCATCCAACAATATTTCATCATTTTTTACTACATACTGACATCGTGATTCGGTGATACCGAAAATAAAATGCCCGAGGAATTGATCTGTATTAAATGGTGTTGTTGGCTCATAATCGAAGATTGCAATATCAGCGGTTTCACCTTCTATAATTCCCAATGGAAGTCCGAAAGCTTTTTTCAGCTTGAAGTTATTAAGTAAAAGAGCGTTCATTTCAGGATAGCCAAGATCACAATTTTTATTCAGATATTTTGTGAAGATATTAGAATTCTTCAGTGCTTTCATTGTACTAGGATGCATTCCATCGGTTCCAACAGTAGTTTTAATTCCTTCTGAAATAAATTTGGAAATATTTCCAACATTGAGTCCGTTATTCATATTGGAATCTACTGCTTGTGCAATAAAAATATCCCGTTTCTTCAAAATTTCAAGATCCTTCTCTGTGAGATTGCTGCAATGGATATAAAGCGAATTATTTCTTACTAATCCAAAATCATCGAATCGTTCTATAAGCCCTTTTCCATATTTTTCCATGCATTGAACTCCATCGATCTCACCTTCAGCAACATGAACATGAACCGGGAAATCTTCAGATGCATCAGCAATTTTTTGCAGACTTTTATCACTGAGTGTAAATGATGCATGTAGTCCGATCATACCTTGAACTGATTTTCCTTTTTGTGCTTTAGCAAATCGGACATTCTCATCTAATGATCTCTGGAAAAATTCTTCTCCATTCCTATCAGAAATTTCAAAGGCTAATGTTCCGCTAACTCCATAAGCATCGAAAACCTCTGCCATATCGGAAAGTGAATTTTCTGTGTAACCGGAAATATGATGATCAAAAACCGTGGTTACTCCGTGTGAAATTGCATCTTTCATAGCTATTGCAGTAGACAAAACCATATCTTCTTTGTTCAAAGAGTGATCCAGGGTCCACCACAAGTTTTTCAGATTTCCCATAAAATCATTAAACGGAACATCGCAAGGAACTCCTTTAGAAAGTGTGGAATAAATGTGATGATGTGCATTTGTTAAACCTGGGAATATAATTTTGTTGGGTGCGTCGATAACTCGATCCGGCTCATTAAAAGGTTTTGTAAAGTGGATTTTTCCATCTTGGATAAAAAGTGTTTTCTTTTCTACTTTAGTGCTGTCATCTTGTGGAGTAACGATGTAGGCACCGCGAATTTCTAAATTCATAATCTTCTCCCTTTTTAAGATTTATTTAGTCACACCCAAATTGGTCGTTTAGAGATCAGAGTAAGTTGCTCCCGTTTCGTTTAGATAAAACTATTTTTCTTTTGGTGCTGAATGATGTCAAATAT
>QMNP01000289.1 GCA_003647825.1 Candidatus Cloacimonadota bacterium | reverse complement strand
TGCCGATCAGACTGCAGGAAGATGCGCAGGGCGGAATGTACATCGTTTTCCATGCAACCGAAACAGCAGCAGCTACACGACGCGAATACTATGCATATATCGATAACACAGGCAGTGTTACTTCTGTAGCTACAGTAACTTCCGAAGACATCAGAGAAGGTTATGGCGGAATTGCCATCGATCCAGATACAGGAGATCCTTTTGTAGCTTATCATATCAAATTTGCCGATCCTACCGGATCTGAAGTATTATGTACATACGATCTATTCCACCTGGGTTCACCTGGATTATGGAAAGCTCCTTTTACCGTTATTGATAGAACTATTCCAACTACTCATCCTGATGATGATTTTGTCTGGCCCTATGTACATATTGGACCATCTCCCATTGCAGATAAACGCAGGGTCTTTATTTTTGGGAATAATTATACCAGCCATCAAGCATCCGGTAATCCCAGTGAGAATACGTTGATCGGTTATGCCGATTTTGATGATAATGACCTTAATATGCAGTCGGAACTTGACTGGACCTACACAACAATTCCCATTATGGACGACTGGAATCAGGGAATTCCTGAAGAAATAAGACCTTATCATTCCTATGCCGTTTCCGATGATGGACAAGTAGCGATCATGGGATATAATTCTATTGATGAATTATTTGTATTCCTTAATGATAATTATGGTGAAGGTGATTATGAATATTACAATATTCCCATAGATTTTGATATCGATAATCCGCAAAACCAGGATGGAACCTATCGTTTTATAGATCCAGACACAGGTCTGCCACATGAATTATACATGGCTCCTCAGTTATGTAATCATATGAACGCTATTTTTACCAGTGATAATACAAAACTACGTTTTCTAGGATCAATGAATATGCTGCTGCGTCCCGATCTCTGGTATCCGGATTATTCCATGAAATATCCTAAAATGTTCACTTTCGACATTGCAAATGAAGAGTTTTCTTTCAGTGACTTATACGTTACCGGAGCAAATCCTTATGACAATGTACCAATGGTACCCTGGGATCTTGATGAAGATGGGGCTGTTGATGAATTTGATCCTGATGGGAATGTAACCTGGGTCGGAGGTTGGCCTATCTATTTTGATGATGCCGATGCTGCATTCCATGAAAACTATACAAAACTTGCTTACAATGAAGAGCACGGCATTGTTGCAGCTGTGTGGAGTGATGGTTTAAAACAGCGGTATGCAGTTCAGGGAGAGCCGGCATATGCCGGTTGGGAAACTTATCCTGAAATTGCCATTGCTATCTCTACAGATAATGGAGAAACATGGGGAGAACCGCTTTTTATAAATGCAAAAAGTGGCGATGATAATTATGCACCTGAATTTGATGGAATGATTCCTGTTTACATTTATCCGGGAGATAAGATCGAGATCATTGAGAATGGACCTGGCACTGCTGATGATGAAGCTTTGATCCATCTCTTCTTCTTTGATGACAACAGCTTTGGATCTACCATTCAAGGATTTGGAGAAAATCTGGGTGGATCAACTATGTATGCTTCCATTAAATTAACTGATTTTACCTCCGCACACAATACCACAGTTCCGCTTTCATCTGCGTTATCACAAAATTACCCCAACCCATTTAATCCTGAGACTAATATAAGATACAGCCTGAAGAATTCTGGACATGTTACTATTGAAATCTTTAATATTCAGGGGCAAAAGGTTAAAACACTCTTGAACAGATCAGAAGTTGTCGGAGATCACGTGGTTGTATGGGATGGTATCTCTGATGATGGAGCGGCTGTAAGCAGTGGTGTTTATTTCTACAAAATGCAAGCAGACGGCACCAATACTACAAAGAAAATGCTGCTGCTGAAATAGGAAAAAAATTTGCACTAAAAAACCGCTGGAAATCAGCGGTTTTTTATTCTTTACAAGTATGGTTTGAATTTTGCATTCTTGTAACAGAAAGAAATGCTTACGGAGCAGGCATGAAAAAAATATTTGTATTCACAGTTTTGCTGGCAATCTCGGTGATATGTTCAGCTCAAAATTTTGAAGGATTTGAAACAGGTAATTTTCTCTCATACAATTGGCAATTTTCTGGTTCAACAAATTGGGATATCACCTATGAAAATCCATATAACGGAGTGTATTGTGCTCATTCCGGTCAGATTTATGATGATGAATTTTCCCGGATACAGGTTTCTATGGAAACCATTTCCGCAGGAGACATCAGCTTTTACTGGAGGGTAAGTAGTGAAGAAGATAGCGATTTTCTAAAATTCTATGTAGATAATGTGGAAATCTCCAGTATATCCGGTGAATCTGATTGGCTGTTTTTCTCTGAAAACATTGAACCTGGAATCCACACTTTTACCTGGTCATATGAAAAAGACAGCTTTAATATTGAGGGTGTTGATAAAGGATGGTTAGATAGTATTACATTTCCCGAAACAACGACTTATCCCAACGATCTAGCGGCCTTATCTGTAGTTGGACCTGCCACTATATCTCAAGGTAATTCCGGCGTCTATAATGTGCATATAAAAAATTATGGCAGCAATGATCAGGATAGCTATACCGTACGGTTATTCAGAGAAGGTGGGATCTTACTCGATGAACTTGTAATTGATGAAACACTATATTCGGAAGAAGCCATAATTCTACCGCTTGTATGGATAGTTCCACCAGATGAGCCATATGCTCTTACTTATGTATATGCAGAGGTAGTTTTGCCTGGTGATGAAGATCCGAACAACAATATTACATCTAATTTTGATGTTCTGATCCTGGAGATAGGTTTAGCTCAAATAAGGGTGGGATACGAAACCAATAAAACAAACTGGTATCCATTTAAATTTCATAAGCCAGCCAGCCTGTCTGAAACTATATATTATTCAACAGAGATCCAATATAACGGTAATATTCATGCTATCGGATATCAAAATGATTTTCTTTCATATGTTCAAAATGCTTATATACAAATATGGATTGGAGGAACAACTTTAAGTAATCTGGCTAATAACTGGGTTGGTGCAAATGCCCTTGATCCGGTATATGATGGAACATTTTCTTTTCCCCAGGGAAATAATCCGATCATTATTCCTTTTGATGAGCCATATGCCTATACAGGAGGAAATCTTTGTGTA
>QMNP01000288.1 GCA_003647825.1 Candidatus Cloacimonadota bacterium | reverse complement strand
GCACAGCAGAGTATCGAAGGGTATGGTAAAATTAATTCAAATGCTTCCCGTCCTTCGACAGAGCTCAGGATGACACAAGCGGGAAGCAACACTTACTCAGTTGTCTGGGATGGAACAGATGATCACTGCAAACCAGTTTCATCAGGAATTTATTTCTACAAATTGAAATCAGGAAAGTTTGAAAAAACAAAGAAAATGCTTTTGATGAAGTAAGCACAGTTCAATATGGAGGTATAATGACTGCAAAGAAATATTTTCTAATTCTATTTTTAATGCCGATTGCATTATCTGCTCAATTTCAGTGGGAAAGTGGTGGCATTTCTGTAAGGCAAGGAAGTGATATAAGTTGGAGCAGAACTTCGGTAGCTTGCGAAGATGGTTCTGTTGTTGTAATATGGACAGATACACGCAATGGTGCTCGAGGACTGTATGCTCAGAAAATAGATGAAAATGGCAATGATCTTTGGTCGGAAGAAGGAATTGAAATATATAACCCAAATAGAATGCAGTTTGAGCCAATTGCCATCTCCTCGGATAATAATTCTGTTATCGTTTGCTGGCTAGATTATTATGATAATTACTGCAATGAAGCTAACCTCCGCGCCCAGAAGATCTCAGCGGACGGAAGTATGCTCTGGTATCCCAATGGCGGTGTAGTTGTATTTGGTGGTGCTAATTTAGGCTCTTTGAGATTAGTTCCTCATTCAGATGGTGGAGCTTACATTCTGCAGAATGATGGCTGGCAATCTTATATTAAAGCCAAAAGATTATTATCAAACGGTTTCTTTGCCGACGGCTGGTCGAATGGTATCGATCTGCTCTCCGGTGGATGGCCGTTTGCGGCATCTTCTGATAACCTGGATGGCTTGATCGTAGCATCAGGAACTTCCGATGATATTTACTGCCAGAGGATTGATGATTCCGGCACGAAATACTGGGGATATTATGGAACTTTATTATATAATGGTACAAGTAACATGTATAAATTGCAAATTACATCATGTAATCAGGATTATTACATCAGCTGGCTGGAATATGTTTATAATGACATAGATCATCTTGGTATTCAAAAAATAAACTTGGATGGAAATTGTGTCTGGTCAGAAATTACCTGTGTATATGAAGCAGAAAATATTACAAATTATATAGTAGTACAGCCTTCCGATTCACAGCCTGTTCTTTTTTGGACTGATAACACAAGCATTAAAGCTCAGAAGATCGCAACAGATGGAAGTTTAGTTTGGAATAATATGGGAATTAGTGTTAATAATTCAGGAAATTACGTTTATAGATATTCCATCCAGGCTGAAGTCGACTCTGATAATGACTGTTTGATCAGTTGGTCAGAAGAAAGTAGTGATTATGGCTCAAACATCAAAGTTCAAAAAGTGGAAACAGATGGTCAACTAACCTGGACGAACGAAATTACGATTTCAGAAAACATTGATAATTCCAGTATATCTTCTCTTGTGAATATGAACCAGAAATATCATTTCTGCTGGCTTGATACGATTGATGACAGTTCTATCCTTAAACATCAGATCATGGATATAAACGGCAACTTCACATTTCAGCCCAATGGTGAGGAATTGTATTCCGGTTTGAATGGAATGTCTTGGGATCTTGAAATGCTAGAAAATGGTGATAATCCAATTATCCTTTGGACAGATGAGCGTTTTAATCGCGATGAACAAATTTACCTGCAGATATTAAACAGCGATGGTTCTTCTATTTTAAATGAAAATGGTGTTCCTGTTGTAGATTTTTCCGGTAATGATCAGAGAAATTTCGATGCAGTTTTGGGTACAAACTCCAATGTAGTGGGTATAGTCTGGTCAGAATTCCCGTATGCAAATACTTATGCTCAAGGCATCGATACAAATGGTAATTATATTTGGTCAGATAGCACAGGTATTCCTCTCACATCATCACTTAACAATGTCACTTATTCCAGGATATCGGTAGTTGATAATTCTGGAATTGATGAATACTATATAGGATATAATGAAATGTCAGATATTTGGGAAAGATATATTAAAGCCCAGAAAATTATCGATGGTGAACTACAATGGGGAGATGATGGAATTACTATATCAGACTATATCGATTGCGAGCTAATTGACGTTGTAGATCAATATTTCATTTGGGAAGAGGTAAACTGGCCAACAGGCAATTTATTAGTAAAATTGATTGATGAGAACGGTAATACAGCTCCCGGATGGCCGGAAGAAGGTTTGTCTATTGTGAATGAACTGGTTTATTATGATGATATTTGGATTATAAAATCGCAGAATGGTATCTTTGTTTTCTGGTATATTTATCAAGAAAACGAATCATATATTTATGGTCAATTAGTAGATCAAAATGGAATATGCCAATGGGAAGAAGGTGGGAAACAAATGATTAACGTCCCGAATTTAGTCGATTTTAATCTAATCTATAATAATGACTTATATTTGGTTTGGAGTAACTTAACAGATAATAATCAATGCAATTATTCTGCACAGAAATATAATGATGCAGGTGAGGAATTATGGATAGATGGACCGATTCAATTGACAGAAAATAATTATCACTTCAGTTATGATTGTGAGCTTACTTCTTTGGATTCAAATATTCTATTTACCTGGACGGATGGGTATGAGAATACACATACTAATATAAAAATACAAATATTAAAACCGGATGGTGAATTGGAGTATGGTCTCACCGGTTATACTATCACCAATCAATATATGGATCAGGAATACCCAAAAGTTTATACGTCAGACAATACTGCCTATTTCTGTTGGTTAGACGGCAGATCTACTTTTTTTGGTGAAGAAGGTCTGCAGTCGATCTGGGGAGTTTATGCTCAAAAATTTCAATTCCAACCTACTGTTGTCGATAATCAATTACCTAGAACAAATAATTATTTATCCAACTACCCAAATCCTTTCAATCCTTCAACAACGATCTCTTTTTCTGTACCACAAACGTCCTCGTTTGTGACACTGGAAATCTACAACCTCAAAGGTCAGAAAGTAAAAAACCTTTCTGTCTCCCTGAGTTCTGCACAGCAGAGTATCGAAGGGTATGGTAAAATTAATTCAAATGCTTCCCGTCCTTCGACAGAGCTCAGGATGACACAAGCGGGAAGCAACACT
>QMNP01000287.1 GCA_003647825.1 Candidatus Cloacimonadota bacterium | reverse complement strand
TGATTCTTGGACTAATGGATGATAGAAAGAAATTCACAGCAAAATATAAACTTTATTTTCAAATTATTATAGTATGCTGTTTATATTTTGCCGGTTTCAAAATGAGCCAGCTTACAAATCCTTTTGGTGCTGATCTCAATTTGGGGGTACTGTCTTTTCCAATGACATTAGCCTGGTTTCTGCTTGTAATTAATGCTGTTAACCTGATTGATGGATTAGATGGCTTAGCAACTGGCATCGGTATAATTGTAAATATGGTCTTCGGAATATTAGGAGTTATCAATGGTAATCAATTCATAGCTATCAATGCTATTATAATTGTTGGAGCATTGATAGCATTTTTGAAATATAATTTCTATCCTGCTAAAATATTTATGGGTGATACTGGTAGTTTATTCATCGGTATCAATATTGCAGCTTTATCTGTAGCTGGTACGCAGCAGTTCAAAGGTATTGTTACAATAACTCTGCTTATACCGATTATCGTTTTGATAATTCCTTTGGCAGATACTTTTCTGGCAATTTTTAGAAGAGTGAAACGAAAAGTAAATATTTTTGAAGCTGACAAACAGCATATTCATCATAGACTTTTAGAATTAGGACTATCTCAAACTTCAATCGCTTTAATCAGTTATTTCGTAACTTTCTTGTTTGGCCTGATAGCCTTAGGATTTTCACTTATCTCAAAAAAGATTGTGCTTGCGATATTACTACTTATATCAATATTACTGATCTTGATTATGATCGTGACGATAAAAAAAATGGAGAAGAAATGAAGAAACGATTTTTGATTATACTCATTGCCATAACAACGCTGTATTTATACAGTTTGAAGAATTGGCAGGTTTATACAAATACAACCCACATTTTTGATATAGTTAGCCATGATAATAAGCTATATACTGCTACTTGGGGTGGTTTAGAAGTATATGATATCAATTCTGATAGCTTTGTAGAGAAATATACAACAATCAATGGCTTAGCGAATAATGACATTCGAGCAATACAATATAACGATTTGAACAATGAATTTTATTTAGGTACAAATGGAAATGGTGTAATTAGAATGAAAGAAGGTGAATTTAAATTACCTATTGATAAGATCATTGGTCTTGCATCGGATTTTGTGAATGATATTGTTGTTCTGGATTCATTAGTTTATATTGCCACAACAGGTGGATTAAGTGTCTTCTGGGATAATCCAGAGTTTCCCTTTCCATTTTTAGTTGATAATTATGATACTGGAAATGGTCTAACTTCTAATGATATTTCCATTTTGCACTTTTATCAGAACTATTTGATATGCGGAAGTGATTTAGGATTAGATTTCGCTCATGTAGATTCTTTAGATTCAATATCAAGCTGGTATCACATTGACTCAAATAATTCAAGTATTCCCAGTAGTGTTGTATCCTCAATTTCCTCAAATTCTTCTGATCTTGTCGTTGGGACAAATAATGGAATATTCAAAATTTCTAACTTGTTTGATTTCAGCCAGGCTGAAATTATTATGAACGGATATGCGATTTATCCTGTTTTTTTAGATGCAAATGATGATCTATGGTTTAGTTACGGATTTTGGGATAATTCACTTCTAAATCTTCAAGATTCTATTAACATAGCAATTTCCAGATTTGAATCAGATGGGAATGTAACTGAATGGAATGATTTGAATACTACTAAAATCAAAGAATTCTATGAATTTGATGATCAATTCATTGCTACAACCTGGGGTGAAGGGATATATGCATTTGATGGATCGGAATGGAGTACTCAGATAAAGCAAAATTGTATTGTAGCAAATGTTGTAACCGATTTAGTTATAGATCTTAATGATAAATTATGGGTGTCAAATGGTCATGTTGGTGGAGGTTTAACAACAAAAGGTACAAGGGGAGTATCTAGTTTTGATGGTTTTTTTTGGAACAATTTCTCTGCTGAATCAAGTCCTTTGAACAGTGATAATATTTATTGTATGAGTGTAGATCAATATAATCGAAAATGGTTTGGCAGCTGGTCAAATGCAGGCGTAGATATCTGGTCTGGAGGAATCTCAATTTATAATGATGAGGTGGATGAATGGAAATATATAAATAAATATAATGTTGAGCCAATGATATCTAATACTATTGGTGTGATTGTTAATGATGGAAGCAATACGTGGGTAGGAATGTATTGGTTTGGGGTTATAATTTTTGATGAAAACGATGAACCGGTGCATACTTTTGATTTATACCAACCAGATCCTGGCAACGATTTCTCTGATATTTTCGAGTTATTAATTACAAATGAAAGAATTGTTACTGGAGGTGCATATAATGGAATCAGATTATGGCAGGATCTATCTTTTCCGGAGAATAATGGACCTTTTTGGGAAAAACCGGCTCCAACTGATTTGCGTGGTGGCTGGATAAATGATTTTGCTTTCAGAGATAATAATGGAGTAGAGGAAGTCTGGATTGCTTCAGACGGAGGTCTTTTCATGTATAACGGAACTGACTGGTTTTTGTATGGAACAAGTATCAAAAAGAAAGTCTGGCAGAATAATTCCTGGTTCTGGAGTGAAAATGATCCTGATCCAACTTACTGGTATTATGAAGGTCAACCAAGATTATATGGTTCAAATCCAACTTATCCAACAGCATTATTTATAGATCCTTTCGGAAGTATCTGGATAGGGACTGGTGATTCAGGATTTACAATATTTAATCCAGAAAGGGATACTTTTGTTACCTATAACAAGAATAATTCGCCTTTAGTTTCAAATTATATCTCCTCTTTTGTTTATGTGGAATCTTCAGGAATATTATACATTGGAACAAATGATGGATTAAACTCTGTAGAGATTGGTATTCCAGAGGTTAATAATACCGAAACCAAGTTAGCGGAATCTTATGCATATCCTAATCCGTTTTATCCTGATAAAGGAGATATTGTTCGCATTGAAAATAAAGGAAAGTTAACCATGCCCAAGGGGAAAGTAACTTGCAGAATATTTGATCTAAACGGGGAATTAATAATTGAATTGAATAAAAACATCTACGAACAATTCAGCTGGGATGGTAAGAATTCAAATGGGAAAAAGTGCAGTTCCGGCCTGTATTATTATTTGATCTCAGCCCCGGACGGGCAAGCAGTCAAAGGGAAAATTGCTCTCATACGCTAGAATGAAAAAACTCTTATTTGTATCGACTTACAAAAGTCCTTC
>QMNP01000286.1 GCA_003647825.1 Candidatus Cloacimonadota bacterium | reverse complement strand
TCGCTGTGTACACCAACTGGCTGGCAACCGATGGCGAGGATCTGATCGCACGCTGGCGGGCCGGTGAGCCGATCACCAACGAGACCGACAAGCTCTATCTCCCCCTCGCCAAAACGGAGTTCTGGAACGACATGCTCATGAAGAAGGTTCCCGAGAACGATAACACCCGGTGGGACGGCTCGAAGGGCTATTTCTGGGGTCAGATCAAACTCCCGGATTTAAGCAAGTTCCCAACCAATGATCGTCCTGATCATGCAGCCTATCAAGCCACCCTCGAAGCGGGGCTTCCCGTCCTTCACAAAATTTACAATCAGCAATCGCTGACGGCTGCCGACAAGGCGCTTTTCTATGACTGGGCCATTGCCTATTACTGCTGTTACTACATCAACGGGGTCACACCCGAGAGTCTTCCCGCCGATTCGTGGTATGTCGCAAATGAAGCCATGATGCATGAGCCGATGCCTGCACAGGGTGATATTTTCCCGAATGTCGCGATGTACAACCCTGAGCATTTTTGGGACAAGCCCGAATTCAGTGAGACCAACTATTGCGATGTTTCTCTCCATCTGCGGGCAGGAAAAACCAACGAGTTGCTACAACAGTATATTGACTTTGCGCAGTACTGGGAGCCGGTTCCCGGTGACTACCCAAAAGTACAACCGAAGTTTCCCGCTGCCGATGCGCCGGACACCGATGAATACCGAACGCTGTACAACTTTCTGAAAGAGGAAAACAAACCAACCCTTTTTGCCACATGGCTCATCGACAACGACGAGGGCAATCTTCGATTGACCCCGCGCGTGCATTTTTTGCACCGTATTTGGCGGCACAAAATCGGGTTTATCACTGCCGAAGGCTCCGTCAACAATATGAACGAAAAAAACGACCTTCGTTTCGATGCCTCTGAAAACGAGCAGTACCGGACGCATATTCTGAGATGCTTCACTGCGGCATTTATGCCGGTTCCTTATGTCTCGCCGATTTTACACTTTTTTGAGAGGGACCACACTTCCAGTCCGTATCGGATGATGTTGCTGAACACCTCTGCGGAAAATCTCGGGGTGCACCCCCTAACGGCCATGAACGGGGATTTCGGCGGGATGCTGGCCCGAATACTGGGAATGGACAAAAAGCTCATCGACTGCTTCAAGAACGGATTTAATCCGGATCCTTCCGGGTCAAAATTGCTTCCGACAGCAAGCCTGAACTCCATCATTCCCGGTCGCATGGCTCAGTGTGCATCCAACGGATATAACATCACGGCCTACAGCCGGTATAAAAATCATTTTGATGCCATCGGCGAAATTATCGCCGTGGACACCAACGCCCACACGGTCACCCTCCTGCGCGAGGAATATCACGACGAGGACTATCCGGTACTCGCATTGAAAGACCGCTTCCCCACCACCTACAACGAATTTGTAACGCGGGATAAAGGCGGGTCAGCGGGGAAATTTCATTTCGACGATCTGGCCGCCCGCAAAGCCGCCGGGAACTCAATCCCCGCCCGCACCTTGACCTTCAACGTCAACGTCGGGGTCTGCATGTTCCTCAACGGCGACGAGATGCCGGATGAAACCTGCCTGAAAGTCGGCGATGTCGCATCCATCGTTTATTTGGATGACAAGGGAGGGTATCCCCACTTCATTCGAGCCATACGTTTCAACTTCCCGCCGACCTTCGGCGAAGTGGCGAACACCGGAGCGGGCACCGCTGAGCTTCGCGGCATCGACGACGACAACCTCATCGTCGATCAGGAAATCACCGTCACCGCCAAAAGCTCCAGCCCGTCCAAAATGCCCGACCCGATCGTTGCGTACAAAAAAGGCGTTTGCACATTCACCTACACCCCGCCGCCCGCCGGAGAAACCGTTGACGTAAAAGTTACACTTAAAGACGACGGCGGCACCGACTTCGGCGGAAACGACGCCACCAAACTCACATTAAAATTTACCGCCGACGGCGCAGCACTGGTGGACTGAAAAAAGTTCCAACCCTTGGAAAAAACAGTAAACCCTGACGCTGTCAGTTCCAAGGGTTGGAACGTATAAAAGGAACGAACAGAATGAAAAATATCGACGCTGAAAAATATTATAAATTGCTGAAAAAAGAAACGGGTGCAGACGATACCGCATGGCTCGAAGCCGTTAAGCGCGAATTGCACGATGCGCGGAACCAGCCGCCGCGTTCCGATTCGGTTCGCTGCGAAATCGAGCACGTCTACGGCTCCGTGGATGGGCGCGAGCTGGATGGGGATCTTTTTACGCCGGTTCATCAGCCTGAAAAACCTCGGCCCGCCATCATCTTTGCCCACGGAGGATGCTGGAAGTTCGGCAACCCCAGTCAATTTCATTATCACGCCCACCAGCTTGCAGAACGCTTCGGGTTTTTTGCCATCAGCGTAGATTACCGGATGAGTCAGGAAGCACCGTTTCCGGCCGCGCTTCAGGATCTTAAATGCGCGGCACGCTGGATACGCGCCCATGCGGATGAGTGGAATATTGATCCCGAAAGAATCGTGGCCTGCGGCGGTTCAGCCGGGGCGAATCTCGCATCGCTGATGCTCACCACTGCCGGAGTGGCGGACTACGAGGGAGATGGCGGATATTCTGAACAGTCCAGCCATGTGAATCTCGGTGTTCTCTATAACGGAGAATTTGACATGTGGGATCTGCTGGAGAAAGGGAGCCTGATCGAAGCGATGTATCTATTCACGGGCGGAACCCCCTTTGAATGTCCGGAGCGTTACGACGAACTCTCAACCGTTCAGCGCATTGCAGAGACCACGCCGCCGGCGCTTCTGCTGCACGGCACGGCGGATAACTGTGTCTCGCATCAGCAATCGGTGGATTTCCATGCCCGGATGAAAGAAAAGGGATGTGCCAGTGAGCTCGAGCTTTATGAAGGAATGCCCCACGCATGGTTCAACCGCCCCGAGGATAAAAAGGAAAGCTATGACCGCATGGAGCGTTTTCTCGTTGAGCAGTTTGGGCTGGCGACAGAGGGATAAACAGAACGAGGCCAGATAAGTAGTATAGTGGATAAGGAAAGGTGAATAATGTCAGATATGTTTTCTCCCATCAGAATTAAACAGGTCGAAATCAAAAACCGGATTGTTTTGCCTCCGATGGTTTGCCTTCATTGGTCGGATGATTCGGGCGAAGCGACCGCCCGGCATGTGGCGCATTATGAAGCGATAGCCCGGGGT
>QMNP01000285.1 GCA_003647825.1 Candidatus Cloacimonadota bacterium | reverse complement strand
GTATAATAGAAGTTTAATCTTCTCATCCCGACCATTTTTTTACTACACAAATACAAGTTGTCATATTGCTTATCAGTGTTTTTTTTATTTTCAATCTTGTTAATTCTATCTTTCAGTAACAATTTCAACACTGAAAGTCAACGATCCTTTTCGCACAAAAAAAACACCCGATTTTCACCGGGTGCATTAATTTACATCTCTATCTTTCTATTATTTAAGAAGAATCATTTTACGAGTATTTGTGTAACGTCCACCAGCACGCATTTTGTAGAAGTAAATGCCAGAAGTAACAGATCTACCACTGTTATCATCTCCCAACCAAGTAGCAGAATGCGTTCCTGCATCAACTTCACGATTTACCAGTGTTTTTACAAGTTCACCTTTCACATTGAAAATATCGATAGTAACATGACCTGTGTTGCTTACTGAATAATCGATTTCTGTAGTTGGATTGAATGGATTAGGATGATTACCTTCCAGTTTGCTTACGATTGGTAATAAGTTTGGATTACTTCCCGTTCCCATAATTACTTCAATTTCATTTGAATGAACTGATTCATGAGTTCCATACATTGCTGTAATATAATAGATATGAGTTCCAGCAGGTACATTTGGATCAATGAACAGCATTGCGGTAATTTCTTCAAGCATTACATCATCACGATATACTCTGTAGCCTGTAAAGCCAACAGCACCGGCTGGAGCATTCCATTGCAGAATTACATTTGGAGCTGTTAATGTATATGTAAGATTTTGAGGTGGAAGATAAAGATTCTGCATTTGAAAATCTACAGTTGTAGTTTGATCTTCTTCGATAAGAACATCATCCATAGTGTAAATTTCATAACCATCGATTTCGCATGTAAGTGTGTATGTACCCACTTCCAGGATCATGCTGTAATCACCGTTTTCATCGGTAGTAGTAGTAGATGTTCCCAAAGTAACTATAGCGCCTTCAATGCCAAATCCTTCATCAAGATCGGTAACTGTTCCAGCAACTTCACCTGTTATCACATTCAAGTTACCATCAAAAATATACATTCCACCCCCGGTTGAGCCTGCCCAGTTACCTGCCCAGCCTGTTTCAGAATCCAGGAAAGCAGTAGCTTGGATTGCGACACCACTATTGAGTGTGATCCAGGTATATCCACCATCTTCACTATAAGATGCACCTTCAAAACCAAGTTCAGAAGATGAACCAACAAAAGTAGAAGTAGTTCCAGGTACATAAGAAAAATAACGAGCATACATATCACCTGAGACATTTACATTCGTCCAGGTAACTCCACCATCTGTAGTAACATTTATAGCTGGTTCAATTCCCATATCTAAATATGATCTATAGGCAATACCATAATCGGCATCTGCAAAAGTTGCATTTACAACAGTAGTTGCCCCAAATGGTGTAAGAGTAGCATTCCAGGTGTATCCCTTATCTGTAGAATAAAAGATTCGTCCCTGATTGGTGCCAAACCATATATTATCATCTACTGAATCATAATTCCCAGTTATTCCATATTCACCGGTTGTTGGAGCAGGAATATTTTCCTCAGGAACTCTAGTCCAGCTATCACCACCATCTGTGGTTGTATAAAGTTCATAATAACCACCAACAGGATCACCCTGGGCAAAACCGTCATTATCATTGAAAAAATGAATTACATTGGCAAAAGAAGCTCCACCATAACCAGCGTTCATATTTACCCAAGTAACTCCGCCATCAGTTGTTTTATAAAGTCCTTGATCGGCACCAGTATTGAAAACAGCCCAACAGACCATATCATCAATTGCAAACAGCATAGAAAGACCAGTTCCAGCATTGAATGTGCCGGCAGTCCAGGTTTGACCGCTGTCAGTTGATCGTGTAAATTGATCTGCAATTGCGCCTGTAGCATCGATCGCTCCAGCCCATAAAGCTGTCTGATCATTCATTCCTACTGAAATCTGTCCTATGCCAATACCTTCTGGTAAACCAGAATCAGTTTCAATCCAGTTAACAGGTCTTAGATTTGTTGCACTTCCTCCGCCATGATTGGGTCTTAGGGATGTAAGGTTGGCAGCAAATAGCATGGATGTTGCGATTAACATCGTTAAAATAATGATGAAAACATGTAAATTTCTTTTCATTTTGTCCTCCTTAATTTTATCTTACGGCATTTTTGAAATTGATTTTTGGATGTCAATTATTTTAGTAAAATGTTTGTTTTTCCCTGATCAAGTGTTAATAACAGATGTACCCAATCGAAGTAGTGGTTGGAACTAATCTTATAGTATAATTTGAAAATATCATTTTCTTTGTAGCGAGATGGCTTCTGCGTTATAAAAACTTCGTCTATGCGAAGTATCTTGCTTAGAAAGTCAGCAGCTACCGGAGCTTTCTGGATTGCCAGTCAATTACTATTAAAAGAGATTGCTTTGACGATAACAGCGAAAAGCAAATCTCGCAAAGAGATGCTTTTCCTTTTTTTCAAACACTCCATTTTGCAAAAATCATTCTAAATAAACTAATAGATTTTTTTCATAAACACTAAAGTTAAATGATAACTGCTAAATTAATTATTCCTTCTATCTTTACCAGATCTTCTCGGACCTTTTCTCTTATCAGGATCTTTTGCTACTTCCTTTTGGCGTCTATCATCTGTTCGTCTGTCGCCTGGTTTTCTTTTCATCATTTTTTTTCCTCTTCTTTATTTGTTCTGAAACAATTTCAGTATTCTGTCTAGTCCAAGTCAGATGACTTGAAGATATCTGACTTTCATTCCTGATTCTGTATCTGATCCCGATTTCAATTTGTCAAGTGAAGTTCTGCAACTTCTGTAACGCCAATTTAACGGATTCTACAAAATAAAGAATTATCTTCGAGAAAATTCTTACAGAGGTTTTCCTGCGAAGCATTCTAATCATCTAATTAACTGTTAATAAAAAGTTTGCTTCGTTTGTAACAGCAAGAAGAATACTCGCTTAGACACCCTTTGTTCTTTTCTCACAAAAACGGTTACTTATGCGGAATCCAAAATGTATATGTATTATAAATTACTATGCTCTCCTTCGCTCGTAACCAGAGCGTCTTTTTTCTTTTCTCCTTTCTGCATAAACTAATTTGTCATTATTTCGTCTTTCGGTTTTTCGTCTTTCCTCAGTGCTTCTTCGAATCATCATATCCTCCTAATTTTAGATAATTCATTCAACAATTATTACCGGTGTTTTTAAATC
>QMNP01000284.1 GCA_003647825.1 Candidatus Cloacimonadota bacterium | reverse complement strand
TTTTCGTCAATAATGAAAGTACTGCACTACCCAGATACCGGGCTTTAGGAAAAATCTCCCATGCGCGTCCTGTGAAAAGGCGATTTCCTTTAGCATAATCAACCTCACCAGAAGAAATAACATCAAGAAATAAAGGTAATTCTTGAGGATCCATTTGTGCATCTCCTGCCATAACTGCCGTAATATCAAAATTATTATCCCTGGCCCACTCATAGCCACTCGCAATCGCCCCTCCTGGACCTTCATTTTTTCTATGCTGAATCAAAACGATTTTATCCTTAAATTTTCTGGCATACCCTCTGACTACTTCTACTGTCTTATCTGTGCTTTTGTCGTCAACAACAACAACCTTATCTACATATTCAGGCATCGTCTCCAGAACTCTCCCTATCTGCCTTTCTTCATTGTAGGCAGGAACCACTATACAAACTGTTTTCCCTTTATACATATCTCTTACCCTCCGCAATAACCATATCTCTTTAAAATTACTATCTAGTTACCTGAATTCTTGCTGGGATGAAATCTTTATAAACTGGTCGAACTGTTCCTCCTTCCACCCCAATGCTCCCAAAAATAACTCTTTCTTAAGATATTCATACCTCTGGGGATTATTTTTCAAACACTTCAAAAATTCAAAGGCATATCTGGTAACTATTGTCTGAAATTTTTTAAGGGGGTGTACTGCTTTCACCCGAAAAATAACCGGACCTTCCTTTCCCATCTCTGTAACTTTGATGAAGGAAGGGTTCTTCTCAAAATAAGGCAATAAATAGAACCTTTCTGGAGAGATTAAAATATATTTTATTTTATACTCCTTCAAGACTCGCAACAAATCTCCCTCTGTTAAGTAATAAAAGCGATTACGCGGATCACATCTAAGATATGCCCCTGCCGAAAGTAATATCAAATTACTTCTTACTTTATTCCACCCCCCATAAATATCAAACAATTCCCCGTGAATAGGCATATTATACACCCTGTAACTTCCTTCTGTATAAAAATATACGGGACGAGCATATGCTGGCCAATCAATCATTATTTTTTCTTCCGGGCTTAAATTACCACATATCCATTTTGCAACCTTCCTGGTAGCAAATTTTTCCCCGTACAATCCTAAAATTTCCTGAGAAATTTCTCCAGGTAAAAATCTCCCTATAAAAACAGATTGTTTCAAAAATGCCCTATCGCCTTTATCACCTTTGTAGGAGAAAAAACACTGAAAAATAATTCCTATGATAAGCACAATCATATTCAGAGACGTATACATTTTAGTTGGAAAATGTAATTTCTGACATAATCTCCCTATCATCTCTACAATAAAATACGCAGCAACCAGATATGATAAAAGTATAAAAATTACCAGCTGTCCTACCCTTAAATTGTTGTTCCCTACAAACGAAAGATAGGGCGAGATAAGAAGAAAAATTACTGTAAGAATAAGAACATCTTTATCTCGCTTGCCAATTCCTTTAAACAAAACAAACGCCCAGGATAAAAGAAATAGCGGGGCAAGCGAGAAATTATATACCAAAGACTGATCGCCACCACTGTAATACATAACCAATCCGTGAAGATATCTTTCAAAAACAGTAAACAAATTCAGATGCAAGAATGCGTCTGCAGCAAATCCGCCTCCTCTACCAAGAAGAGCAAACTTCCAGTTAGAAGTATGGAAATAAACATAGTGTACCCACGGCAAAACAAAGGCGGAAATAAAAAGTAAATACAAAAGAACTCCCCGGATATTCTTTCTATTCCTGTATGTCCGTATAAACAGCAGCAAAAGAACTGGCAAAGGGAAAAATATTAATGCTGCCTGCTTAACAAGATAAGCCAATCCCATAAACATCCCTGACAAAATAAAATAACTGAGTCGGCTTGCCTCAAATGCAGAATAAAGGACAATGAGCGATATTAGAACAAAAGAGGGCCATACTGCATCCAGATGCCTGTATGACCAGAAATTAAGGCTGTAGGAAGAAAGTGCTAAAAATGCTGCGGTTACTCCTAACCACTTACCCCCTATTTTTTTTCCTAAAAAATAGATTAACAACGGATTTAAAATAGCAAAGAACCGTACTATCCAGAAAGCGCTGCTTACCGAAATACCTAACATACGGAAACTGACAGCAATCATCAAAGGGAATAGAGGTGCTCGTATAAATACCGGATGACCGCTCATATCAACATATCCTTTCCCTTTCAAGATATTGAGGGCGTAATTCATATAAGCTCCCAGGTCCATAGAAACGGCTACTGTTGAAGTGCAAAATATACAAACACCAACCAGAAACAACCACACCCATACGGGTATACGCTTAACGCCATTTAACAAAAAAGAAAATACAATCATCTCTTTTTAGGGTCATCGGCAAAGGAAAAATTAAAAATAGGCTCAATGTAAAAACAGCCCAATTTGACAAATTCCTCCAGTACTTTTATCGCTTCATACCTATAATGCCACCAGTTAGATGGCCCTGAAATATCTCTTTTAGCCGAAACGACAAAAAATGTTATCCTTTGAGGGGAAAAAATTCTCCTACTCATCAACTTTACTCTCCGCGTATGATACCAATTCGTTACAACGATAATTGAATGAAATCTCCGTTTCTGCAAAATATACTTTATTCTTTTTAATTCCCCCTCTGTACCTCCACCAGGAGACTGCCTATCCAGGATTATCGCCTGAGGCGGAACTCCAGCACCTACCAAAATATTAATAAGATTATCCTGTTGCGTAGTAATATTTATCCCCCATTTCTGGAGGCGTTTTGCGTAATCATCTTCCAGCGCTGTGGATACTAAAACTTTAGGTGCGAAACCCTTTTCAAAAAGATGTGCTGCTTCTATAACACGTGTATATGTTCTGTCTCCGCGAAGAGGAACAATAACTTCTGCTTGATGCGGGGAGTCATCAACTAAAAGAAACTCTCCCATCCAGGAAAAAATATTATTCCGTAAAAAACAAAAAATAATAATCACAAAAAATATGCTTCCGATGTTTAAAAGAAATCGGCGCACCTTCATATAACCTTAACCGCATTCTGCAAAAAATATATATCCCCCATACCTCTAATGCAAGAACATAAAAATCTATTTCTTATTATCAACCAAAATATCCTAAACTTCTAAGTTTTCTTTTTATCGCCTCTTCATCAGAAGAAGAAAAACGAAAATCTTCTTCTCCCTCTTCTCGCTGTGGCGTCTCATAATTAATTTTATTATTTTGT
>QMNP01000283.1 GCA_003647825.1 Candidatus Cloacimonadota bacterium | reverse complement strand
AGTCGAAGGATCTGTAACTTGGGAAGGAACAGACAATAATGGACAACCTGTGTCTACCGGTATATATATGTACAGATTATCTGCAAACGGCAAAAATCTGGCATCAAACAAATGCCTACTTTTAAAATAATTTATTTAAAGGAAAACTAATGGGCGAGTTAAAAAAACATACGTTAAAAGAAATGCTGGAAAGAAGTGCTGAGCTCTATCCAAATCGACCAGCACTATCCTGGGTAGACGGCAAACCAAACCGCTATCTCGATGTGAAAGATCGAGTTCAGGAAATCTCGCTGCTTCTACATCAGAATGGAATAATCAAAGGTGACCGGGTTGCACTGCTTTCCGAAAATTCACCCAACTGGGGAATTGCCTATCTCTCTATTACTTCAATGGGAGCTATTGTGGTACCAATTCTTACAGATTTTCAGGATAATGAGATACAGCACATTCTACGACATTCTGCCTGTAAAGCTATTTTTGTTTCAGAAAAATTCTATGGGAAATTGGATGTTTCTGCCCCAAACAGGCTTAGAATTTTACTCGAAAATTTCTCAATAATTCCTCCGGAAACAACTAAAGAACGGTTGAATAATATCATTAATACCGGTCCCAAAGAATTTGCCAAATTCAAAGAATCAGCCCTTAAGATGACTGGTCTCATCAGCCAGGATGTACGGGAAGACGATGTCGCATCTATTATTTATACATCGGGAACTACGGGGCATTCCAAAGGTGTAATGCTTACCCACAAAAACCTGGTTTTCGATGCCGTAGCCACACTCAAAATTCAAGATATGAATGAATTTGATAAGCTTATCTCTGTATTACCGCTTCCGCACACCTATGAATGCACAATCGGTTTTATTTTACCCTTTATGCAGGGTGCTGCTATTTATTACCTGGATAAACCTCCTGTAGCACGTGTTCTACTTCCTGCTATGCAGAAGATAAAACCAACTATGATGCTTACTGTTCCATTGATCATCGAGAAAATATTCAAAACCAAGATCCAACCGACTTTTACTAAAAGTGCTGTTCTGCATATTTTATATAAAATACCTTTCTTCCGCAAAATCCTGCACAAAGCTGCCGGGAATAAATTATATCAATCTTTTGGTGGAAAGCTGCATTTCTTTGGAATTGGTGGAGCCTTACTTTCACCTGAAGCTGAGCAATTCCTGCGTGATGCCAAATTCCCATATGCAATTGGTTATGGTCTTACGGAAACCTCTCCCCTCATTGCCGGATGTACTCCCTCTGTAACACGTTATCGTTCTACCGGCACGGTTCTTCCCGACCTTCAGGTAAAGATCGAGAAAAAAGATCCTTCCCATAAAGAAGGTGAAATTCTGGTAAAAGGTGATACGATAATGAAGGGATATTACAAAGATCCCGAACGAACAAAAGAAGTTTTTACCGAAGACGGCTGGTTTAAAACTGGTGATCTGGGAACCTTGACCAAAGATAATTATCTCTACATAAAAGGACGCTTGAAGAATGTAATAATCGGTCCTAGCGGAGAGAACATTTATCCAGAAGAACTGGAAGCTATTATCGGGGAAAATGACTACGTATTGGAATCGCTGGTTTATGATTTTGATGGTAAAATTGCGGCACGAATCCACTTGAATTACGAATTGCTGGATGAACAACACAAAGGTGTGAAAACAAGCACCATGGAAAAAATAATTGCTGATCTGCTACAGGAAATTAAACAACAGGTAAATGCACGTGTTCCCCAATTCTCCCGCATCACTAAAGTTATCGAACAACCGGAGCCATTTACTAAAACACCCACAAAGAAAATTAAAAGATATTTATATACAAGTTAGAATTTAAGATTGTTGAGTAGTGACAGCGCATTGCGTTGCCAGTTTGTACAAAGATCAAGCGATGATTAAGCTCTACGTTCTTAGGAAAATATTGCGTCTTTTTTTTGTTATTAATGAGGAAAATCAGTTGCATTTTTTGCGACCCATTCCTCAGCTGCTTCTTCTCCTGATAGAACACGACCTTCTTTTTCCAGAATCTCTTTTTTGTAATGCTCGATATAACACACCTGTTCTACCATGCGTATTCCAAATTCTGTATGTTCACTGGCAAAAGAAACACCAACTACGTAATGGTCATTTTCCTTATGACACCATGAGACTATTCCATCCGCTTCAAATGCAGGTTTACGTATTGGAATATGAATATGAATGGTAGCTCCTATTTCGATAGGGACTTTTGATGTAAAAGATAATCCGCCATGGCCAATATTCCTTAAATTCTCTTCTGTATGTTTATCAGCACCTTCTGGTTTGTAGGTTATTGGAATGTCTGATGGATGACGTATGAACTGCCTCATTTATTACCTCGGAACTGCTTCTCTCAGTCTCTTATGCACTGATCTGAAATCATTTACATTTTTCATTTGCAACCTTACTATTTTTTTTCCAGTTCATATTTCACTTTTCAAGCAAATAAAAGAAGAATTCATAGGTCAAGAAAATAAATATCTTCTAATATTACATCCGTACTCTAGAACCTCTAACTTCCGCTTTTACTTGACTAAAACATCGCTGAAAGAATTTCCTAATTAACCTTGAAGAAAGGGAATTGGAGCTGTTCGCATAATTAATTTGACACCAATTTCCCTATCAAAACGCTGACCACAGATAAACTATAGATGGTGATGGGGTCCAACGAAACCGCTGATAAGCTGATGACTCCTGATAAGATAAATGTTTTTTTAGGAGGGCATTTTTTGTGAAATTTCTGTTTTTAGCTATAGGTGGAACGGCAGGTACTTTACTGCGTTATTTACTTTCGGGATTTGTTTCTAATCTTACCAAAGGAATTTTCCCTTACGGAACTTTGGTGATAAACTTAATCGGAGCATTCCTGATCGGTATTTTCTGGGGAATGTCTGCAAGATTCGAATTTTCTTATGAAATCAAGGTGTTTCTGTTTATTGGCATTTTGGGATCTTTCACTACATTCTCCACTTATACTTTGGAAACGATAAATCTTTTCCAGGACGGCGAGATCAAATTGGCAGCACTTAACTTAATTATCAGCAACCTTGGTGGTTTGATTCTGGTGATCCTGGGCATGATGACAGCGAGATTATTATTGTACATGAGTTCTGCATAATAGAGTGTTTTTGTGAAAAAAGAAAAAAAGTGTGTCTTTGCGAGTTTGCTTCTCGCTGTTGCTTACGAAGCAATCTCTATAAATAGTAATCAATTAGCAATATAGATT
>QMNP01000282.1 GCA_003647825.1 Candidatus Cloacimonadota bacterium | reverse complement strand
GTACATCATTAGCCGTTTTCAAACCAGCAAAAGTTAAAAATTTTATTATTGAAGAAGTAGAGCGAGAATGGGATCAAAATAAAATCAGAAAATTGAAAGCGAAAAGTGAACAATTAGATTTCTTTGAAAATTCGGAAGACCCATTTAAAGTAGTAACTAAATTACCATACAAATTCTCTTATGTTTTTGAAGATTCTCAAGGATATGAAAGCACAATGATGATTGAAGATTGGGAAATTGGTGCTCTATATTGGAGACTAGTATCAAAATATGAAGGTGACGAATTAAAAGCTATCGAAGATGTGAAGTTAAAATACTTTAATGATTTTGCTAAAACAAAAGATTTATACTTTTACTTAGGAACCACTCAATTACATCATTTTGTTTCCAAAAATCCTTTTATAATTATTGGAACTTTTCATCCAAAAGTTGATACACAATTAAATCTATTTTAGAAAACTAGATTTTTCACTTTATAACTGTATGTGGGAAAAAGGGGCAATCCGAAGATCACCCCTACGTATTTTTTTTGTTCGTATTTGTTCGCTATTAATTTATCCGATCATCTTCTCAATATCACCTTAAACTGTTCCGATAGGGCTAATATTAAAGTTTTCAATAAGAACCTTAAGAACATTTGGTGATAAGAAAGCAGGAAGAGTTGGTCCAAGATGGATATTTTTCACACCGAGGTATAAAAGAGCTAAAGGTACAGTTACAGCTTTTTGCTCATACCATGCTATGTTGTATACTATAGGAAGTTCATTGATATCTTCGAGTTCAAATACTTCTTTCAATTTTAGTGCGATGAGTGCAAGTGAATAACTATCGTTACACTGACCTGCATCCAATACACGTGGAATTCCACCAATATCGCCTAAATCAAGTTTATTGTATCGGAATTTTGCACATCCAGCAGTAAGAATTACAGAATCTTTTGGAAGTGCTTCTGCAAAATCTGTGTAATAGCTTCTACTTTTTTGACGGCCATCACAACCACCCATTACTATAAATTTCTTAATAGCTCCGGTTTTAACTGCATCTACAACTTTATCAGCAAGTGCAAATACCTGTTCATGAGCAAATCCACCAACAATTGTACCTGTTTCGATTTCAGTTGGAGAAGGTAAGGTTTTAGCTAAAGCGATAACTTCAGAGAAATCTTTTGCTTGTCCTTCTTCTGCATCAGCAATATGTTTTACACCATCGAATCCAACATTGTTTGTTGTAAAAACACGATCTTTATAAGAATCTTTTGGTGGAACTAAACAATTTGTTGTAAGGATTATTGCTCCATTGAATTTCTCGAATTCTTCCTTTTGTTTCCACCAGGCATTACCATAATTTCCTACAAAATGATCATATTTTTTAAAAGCTGGATAATAGTTTGCAGGAAGCATTTCACTGTGAGTATATACATCTACACCAGTTCCATCTGTTTGAGCTAAAAGCTCTTCCATATCTTTAAGATCATGACCGGAAATAAGGATAGCTGGATTATTACGAACGCCAATATTTACTTCTGTGATCTCAGGATTTCCATAAGATTCTGTATTTGCTTTATCTAAAAGAGCCATCGCATCAACACTGAATTTACCAGTTTCCATAACCAGAGCAATATTTTCTTCTAATGTCATTTCATCATTTGTATAGGAAGCTAACGCCTTCTGGATGAATGCATCTAGTCCGCCATCTTTGAATCCCAATGCTGCAGCATGATCTTTATATGCAGCCATTCCTTTAAGACCATAAAGCGATAAAGCTCTAAGGGAACGTACGTCTTCGTTTGGCGCATCGAGTCTTCCGCAGATCTCTTCTGCTTTTTGGTTTAATTCTTCATCATTTTTGGGTTCCCAAGTAGCAGTAGGATGCAGATTTTCATCCAACTTTCCACCTGCTTCAAGATAAGCTTCTCTAATATCAGCGCGAATTCTAAGTGCTTTTTTAATATCTTGGTAAAATATTTCTTTAGAGAAATTTGCATTTGTAATTGTTTTAAATAAAGATTTTGTTACAAATTCATTTAACTCTTCATTTTCGATTCCTAATTCACGTGCTTTTGTACTGTAAACAGAGATTCCTTTCATGATATGAACCAACATATCCTGGTAATGGATCACCTCATCTTTTACACCGCAAACTCCGGCTTTTCCTGTGCAGGCAACTCCACCTGCCGCTTCCTGACATTGATAACAGAACATACTCATTTTCTTCCTCCTTTTGTGAATCGGCTTACTTTTGCAAACGATTCTTCTTTATTTTTTTTGTACAAAGTTTACTTAATAATTTACTCCAGCTGCTTGAACATTTGCAGGATCAAAAGCATGACATGGTGTTACACCATATACCATATTACATTTTGGGCATTTATCTTCAAAATTTTCCATTTCAAAGGTCTCATCGCATTCTACACATTTAATTTCCAAAGGCATCGGCATTGGTTGAGGACTGAAACCCATTTGCCTAACTTTATCTACTACTTGTTTTCCATTTTCAAAACTTCCAGCACATCCATCATGCATAATTATCTCCTTAGTTTGAAACCACCAATTAACACTAATTATCACAAATTGAAGAAGTACTGAATTCCACTTTCTTTTTCTCCGTGTTCTCAGTGCTCTCTGTGGTTATTTATTTTTTCTTTGCGTCTTTCCGTCTTAACGGTTAACATTTTCAATCTTATCAATTATTTCACCGCTTCTTAATTTTGTACGGTAAGCTAATAAAGTTTTATCCATCTCTTCTAAAGTGGAAAGTATTGTTCTTTCCTGATCAGTAGTTTCAATAACTTTATGAATTCCACCATTTTTAATAACAATTCTTTTGTCTCCCATTAATGCCAATATTGGATCATGAGTTGCCATTAAAACTATTTTATCTTCAGAAAGCAAAAGCCTTAATGCGCGTTTTCTATCAATTCCAGCATTCTCTATTTCATCGATTAATATGATTGGAGATTTACTCAGGATTGCAGTGTCGGCAATCATTAAAGCGCGGCTTTGCCCACCACTCAAACTTGTAATAGGTGTATCGGGAGAAAATTTTTCTCCGGCAAGATCGTTCGCTTTGTCGATAATTTTTTTGATTATAATTTCTTTGTTCTCTACTAAACGGCTTTCTGCATGGAGTTCCACAAATTCATAAACAGAGAGATCCATTACAAAATTCATATTCTGGGAAAGCTGCGCTACAAGTTTATCCGAAGATGAGAAACGCCACTTTTTATCGGGAATATCATTATTGATGAGAAT